>CAZWME010000151.1:0-8660 GCA_964634515.1 uncultured Pirellulales bacterium
TTCATGATTTGCTTCATGTTTTCGTAAAAGCCTTTATCTGTAGCAAGAACATCAGGGCCGGTTCCAAACAATTGCTTATGTGCTTTCAGTGTTGGTTCGAGAAGTTCTTTATCCTCCTGGCGTTTGGGGTAAACCTGGTAATGATGAATGAACTTTTCCCCAGTCTGAGCGATTAGCACCTTGTGGCCGAACTCGACAGGCTTGCCGGCTTTGCCTCGTTTGAGCAGTTCGGTATGATCCTCAAACAAGCTGTAGACTTTTTCGTCAGCGGCGACCATTACACCTTGAAAAACCCGTTGTTCGGCCTGGCTGATGATTCTCTCTACGATCGGAATGTAATGAGCCAGTAACTCTGCTTCATAGTCGGCCTCATGCAATATAACCAGAGCTTCACGAGCAATCTCGGCAATCCAGTTTACACGCTCGATCAGCTTTCGATAGGTGCTTTTGACCTTACGCTTTTTGCTCTTGTTATTGCTGCGGCCATTACGGGTAATAAAGTAGGCCAGCTTCTTGACTTTCTTAATGTGAAACCTGTGTTTCAGGGGTAATTGAGGCAGTTCTCGTTGAATTTGCTGCAGTAAACGCGCCAGAGTACGGAAGCTATCCCATAGCAGAGACGAGTCCGTGGGATAATGAATGTTTGTTTCATAAACGGTGGTATCCAGACGCAATTTCTCAGATGAAATTTTCTCCTGCTCTTTTGCGTATTGGGCCAGTACCCGGTTCATGGTTTCCCATGTTCTATCGCTTAATACGCAAAAGGCTTTGTCCAGAAAACTGAAGTCCATCATGGGCTTGATGCCAAGACCTGCAAAATGCCGGAGAAATTCGCTGTTTTCGATGTGAATTACGACCTGCCTGAGACTGTCCTGCTCGACGAACATAACGATCAGCGACCGAAGGATTTGCTCAGAAGTGTATTCGCTCTTACGCCCGCGTTTTGATTGTGACAGCATCTTGACCAGGTCTTGATGGACCAGAGAAGTCAAAGTATTGTTGATTCGTTGATTTTGTTCTCATTTGCCTGTTCCTTTTTTATTGGTTTTTCGGTAACCGAATAATAACAGGAACAGGCTTTTTTTGTATAACTTTTACATAAATTCATTTCCGCAAAAGGAACTAATTATGAAAACCACATATCTATATCTATGTTAAGGGTAACCCGTGACATAATCTGAGGAAGGACATTAACAAGGTGTAGACATCTGAAATATTGTTCAGCATTCGACTCAAAATGAAATCATAAATTGTATAGACTTTTAAGACACAAAATAATCCGAAAGCAAGCTGGATGATTCAATCTCCGTTGGAAACAGGAAAAGCATTCTTCTGTACCTCTGTATTGATGTTCTAATAATCTTAATCGATAACGTAAAAACTGCATAAAAATCCATCAAAACCCATATCATTTTTATTAGGATAACACAAAGGCAGGCAACCGTGATGGCAGAAAAAACTGCAAAGTAAATTACCACGCTCTTACGGACGTGACATTTTAAAATTCAAGCTTCGCTTGCCCGCATTAGGCGGGTACTTACATATACGCCCTCACGGACGTAGTATTACGAAGGAAAAATAAAAAGGGTTTGACTATAAGAAAAATTAATGTATGATCTTTGTGAAAAGTTATGTTGCATGGTTGGTAACAGGTTGTCCGGGAAAGATAAATGAAAAAGTTCTTTTCAGTTGTACTTGTTCTTGCAATTGTTACGATAGCCAGCTGGCAAGTATACAAGAAACTCACCGCCTCTTCCAATAAAAACAGGCCCGGTCGTTCGGCTGCCCCGGTGGCTATCGAAACCAAACCGATTCGCAAAGATATAATCAGGGATATTGGTGTTTTTACCGGCTCTCTACTCCCAAAGTCACAATTTGTTGTTGCACCCAAGGTGGCTGGCTGGCTCGAAAAACTCCTGGTCAATATCGGCGATGAAGTTAACCAGAATCAGGTAATAGCTATCCTGGATGACGAAGAATATACACAGCAGGTTCAGCAGGCCAAGGCGGAATTACAAGTTGCAAAAGCAAACGCCGAAAACTGTACAAGCGACCTTGACATTGCCAAACGTGAGTACGACAGAGCAAAAGCACTTCGTGAAAAACAAATTGCCTCGGCGTCCGAACTGGATGAATCCGAAGCTGCATTTAACGCCTGCCAGACAAGGCTCAAGGTCTCACTTGCTCAGGTGGCTCAAAAAGAAGCTGCTCTTAAAGCCGCCGATGTCCGACTTTCCTATACCAAAGTTCAGGCGTTCTGGGAAGACGGAGATGATACCAGAGTAGTTGGTGAAAGATTTGTCGATGAAGGATCACTGCTGCAGGTCAATGAGCCTATCGTTTCCATACTCGAAAACAACCCATTGACTGCGGTGGTTTACGTCATTGAAAAGGACTACCAAAAAGTCAAGGTAGGTCAACAGTCTATCATCACTAATGATGCCTCTCCCGACAAAACTTTTACCGGAAATGTAGTACGTATAGCGCCGCTTCTGAAAGAAAGCTCGCGTCAGGCAAGAGTGGAAATCGAAATCCCGAATCCTGGCCAGTTCCTTAAGCCGGGAATGTTTGTAAGGGCTCAAATTGAATTCGCCAGGCATGATAACGCAACGTTGGTTCCGTACGCTGCTCTGGTCAAAAGAGAAAGCAAAGAAGGGGTATTTATTACAGACCTGAACAATCTCAAGGCTCTTTTTACTCCTGTAAAGACAGGTATCATAAATAGCGAATTAGTTGAGGTAATAGAACCGGATATTTCAGGTTTTGTAGTTACCCTCGGTAATCATCTTCTCGAAGACGGCTCAGATATCACAGTATCAGAAAAGAATCGCCCGGACAAGGCTCCTGAAAATAGAGAAAACAGCTCTAATAAGAAATCTTTATCTGCCGGTTCAGGAGATTCGCGATGAGAATCTCACACTTTGCCGTACGCCGCCCGATATTCACGATTATGGTGGTTTTGATGGTAATCCTTCTTGGAACTATCTCACTGATAAAACTTCCAATCGACCTTATGCCCGATATTTCATACCCTACTCTCAGCATATCCTGTACTTATGAAAATGCCGGCCCAGAAGAAATAGAGGAGCTTATAACCCGTCCAATCGAGGAGGCCTTGAGCGCCGTACCCGGAGTCGAAGAGGTAACCTCCGTTTCTATCGAAGGCCAAAGCACCGTTCGCGTAGCTTTTGGTTGGGGAACAGATCTCGACGCCGCAGCAAATGATATTCGCGACCGTTTGGATCGTGTTATCGACCACCTGCCTGATGATGCCGACCGACCCACTCTTCGAAAGTTTGACCTCGCAAGCTTCCCAATTTTGATTCTTGGTGCCTATAGTAACCTCGATCCCGTCCAGACCCGACAGATTATCGAAGACCAGGTAAAATATCGCCTTGAGCGTGTGCCAGGTGTGGCCGCGGTTGATATCTGGGGGGGACTTGAACGTGAAATTCATGTTAATCTTGACCCGACCAAGATAAACGCTCTGGCAATACCGCTCAATGAAATTATGGGCCATATTCGTGAGGGAAACGTAAACATTCCTGCTGGCACTATTGAAAGAGGAAATTTGGAGGTTACTATAAGGACCCCGGGTGAATATACTGACCTCACACAGTTACAGGACACCGTAATTGCGATTCGGCAGGGTGTACCCATTCAATTGAAGGAAATCGCCGATGTGGAGGATTCATGGCAGAAGATTACAAGGATTGTTCGAGTCAACGGCGTGCCGGGAATGCGGCTTTCGGTTAATAAACAGTCAGGAAAAAACACCGTAGAAGTTGCACGTGGTGCGCTGGAGGAACTTGAGCGCATCAATCGTGATATACCGCACATTACAATAACATCTATTCTTGATACATCTGATTATATAAAGCGTTCCATTAAAAATGTCGGCTCTTCAGCAATTTATGGAGGAATCCTGGCTGTATTCATCCTGCTTTTATTTCTCCGCAACCTGCGAAGCACCATTGTTATTACTACCGCAATTCCGGTATCGATTATTGCAACTTTCGCCTTACTGTATTTTGGAAACTTCACCCTTAATATTATGACATTAGGCGGACTGGCCCTCGGAATCGGAATGCTCGTTGATAACGCAATTGTCGTACTGGAAAACATCTTTAGAGTCCGGGAATCCGGCGACTTATTGGAAAAAGCCGCCGTCGATGGAACAGAAGAGGTTACGAATGCCATCATTGCAAGCACGCTGACAACAATGGTGGTTTTTTTGCCGCTGATTTTTATAAAAGGGATGTCCGGCGTGATGTTCAAACAGCTTTCAATTGTGGTTAGTTTCTCGCTTCTATGCTCCCTTGCAGTAGCACTAACGCTGGTACCCATGCTTTCTGCACATATTCTTCCTTCCGCCTCAAAAGAAGCGACGAGCAGGCAATCTTTTGGAACCAGAATATTCGAGATCAGTTCAGGATTTTTCAAACGTCTGGAAAACAGCTATAAGAAGCTTCTGTACCTCGCCTTGCAAAATCGCACCTTTGTTGTGCTTATTGCGGTGCTGGTTTTTGTTGCAAGTTTGCTGCTTATTCCATATATCGGCGTAGAACTGATGCCCAGTACGGATGAGGGTGAGGTCAGGATTGACTGTGAAATGCAGGTCGGTACTCGCCTGGATTTGATGGACGAAAAATTTAAATTCATCGAGGGAATCGTTAACGACTCCGTACCTGAAATCGAGAACATAGTGACAAGTGTTGGCGGCTCCCGGTGGCGCGGCAGAGGTGGGCATACGGGCAGTATTCGTATCTCATTGAAAACTCAGTCTCAGCGATCGAGGTCGAGCGAGCAGATTGCTTCTGACCTGCGCCGTAAATTAATGAACATACCCGGAATGATTGTTAGAACACGTGCCGGGCAGGGGCTGTTTATATTTCGTTTAGGCACATCGGGAACTGACAAGGTTCAGGTCGAAGTACGTGGCCATGCCCTGGAAATGGCGGACAGGTTGGCCGCCCAGATCAAAGATATTGTAGAATCAGTGGAAGGAATCACCGACGCCCGAATCAGCCGTGAATTAGGCAGTCCGGAAGAGCTGATTTTCATAGACCGGCAGAAAGCCGCCGATATGAATCTGACCGTTTCCAAAATAGCGAATGCCCTTCAAACTATCATTTCCGGGACAAGGGCCGGCTACTATCGCCAGGCAGGTGATGAATACACGATTCTGGTTAAGCTAAGAGAAGCCGAGAAAATGAACTTGAGAGATATTCTTGACCTTACCCTTGTCAACTCCGCCGGCCAGCCGGTTGTTATTAGAAATGTCGTAAATCTCGCTCCTCGAAGCGGTCCTGTCATAATTGAAAGAAAAGACCAGGAACGAATTGTCAGCATCTCGGCTGATATCAGCGGAAGAGACATGGGTTCAGTCATCTCCGACATACGAAAACAACTGCGAGGCATCCCTGTACCGGCGGATTTTACTATCGCCTTCGGTGGTGATTATGAAGAGCAGCAGAAATCATTTCGCGAACTTTTGCTCAGTTGTATTCTGGCACTGGTGCTGGTTTATATGGTGATGGCCTGTCAGTATGAGTCTTTACGTGATCCCTTTGTTGTAATGTTTTCGGTGCCGCTGGCCGCGATTGGAGTTATTCTGATGCTTTTCCTCACGGGCACAACTTTTAATGTCCAGTCTTTCATCGGATGTATTATGCTCGGAGGAATCGTAGTCAATAATGCTATTCTTCTTGTTGACCATACCAACCTGCTGCGTCGCAAAGCTTTTATGCCGATTCGGGAGGCTATAGAAGAAGCGGGCAGAAGACGCCTGCGGCCGATTCTTATGACTGCTACGACAACTATTATTGGTTTGGTACCTTTGGCCCTTGGTTTCGGTGAAGGGGGGGAAGCTCAGGCTCCCATGGCGAGAGCCGTTATCGGAGGTTTGCTAAGCTCCACATTGATTACACTCGTGTTCGTCCCCGTAGTCTATTCGATTTTTGAATTTCGCAGTCCCGGCTCAGCAGCCGGCAGTAAGAGCGCTATATGAAATATTTAATATTAACGGCGATTGAAAAAATGTCTGTTAGAAATCTTACCATAATATTTTGTACCATAATACTGGCTATCCAGACTGTCTTGCTGTATTCATGTATGTCGGTCTATCCCGAACCCAAATCTGATTATGCCGGGTCGATAACTAAAGGCGATGTACAAAAGAATCAACAAAATATTTCCGAAGATAAACCTCTTGATATCAATAATGTTGCCGAGACCGTTGGACCTCTAAAAATAAGCATCCAAAAGACAATTCTTCTTGCCATGGAAAACAACCAGTCACTTATTGTCCAAAGAATGAATCCTGAAATAAGCCGTACGTTCGAAAAGGAGGAGCTTGAGATATTTGATCCGCTGCTCGACGCCGAAGTGTCCAACAGAAGATCTGTAGCAGATAGATTGTCCCGAGCCGGCTCCAGTACGGAAAATCAAACGGTGGATGGTATTACAGGCCAGATTTCACTGAGTAAACTTTTCCCCACCGGCACAACCGTTGGGCTCCGGGGCAGTACAAGCTATACCGATTCGTCTTTGTACAGTGATACGTTTACTTCTAATCGTCTCGGAGTTACCGTCACTCAGGCGCTTTTACAAGGAATGGATATCTGTGCCAATTTAGCGCGCGTACATCAGGCCAGAATCGAGACGCTTATTTCAGAGTATGAGCTGCGTGGTTTTATGGAGATTCTTTTAGAAGAGGTCGAATCTAAGTTTTGGGATTACGCCCTCGCTCAAAGACAAATTGAAATATATACCAATTCACTCAGTCTTGCTGAAAAGCAAATGTCAGAAGTTCAGGAACGAATCACAATTGGACAGCTTGCCGAGACCGAACTGGCTGCAGCACAGGCCGAAGTTGCACTCAGGCGTGAAAACCTTATAAATGCAAGAAGTGACCTCGCCAAAGAACATTTGAATCTGCTGCGGCTGATTAATCCGTCAAAAAATATTGATTGGGGACAAAATATCATTCTTGAATACCAAACTTCGTTACCCAGCATTAAACTTGATAATGTCGAACAGCATGTTCAGGTTGCGCTGAAAATGCGCCCGGACCTTAATCAAGCCCGGCTCCAGATACAACAAGGCGATCTGGAAGTGATAAGAACAAAAAACGGGCTTCTTCCTAAAATGGATTTCTTTATTACTTTTGGCAAGACAGGCTATGCAGATACCTTCAACAGATCCACGGATAACATATTCGGTGATAGTTATGATGTTACCGGTGGTTTAATATTCGAATATCCTCCAATAAATCAAGGCGCTCGAGCCCGGTACAGCAGAGCCGTTATCGGCAGGCGGCAGTTACTCGAAGCTTTTAACAATCTTTCCCAACTTGTGCAGGTCGATGTTCGCTCGGCTTACATTGAAGCGACTCGCTCCAGCGAACAAATTGCCGCAACGGCCGCTACTCGCAATTTCCAGGAGGAAAAACTCCGCACAGAGACTGAGAAATTCAGGGTGGGCAAATCCACTTCATTACTGGTTGCACAGGCCCAGAGGGATCTTCTTGCAAGTCAGATTGCTGAAATTCAGGCCTTTGCTAATTACCTAAAGGCTTTAGTTACACTTTACAGGCTGGAAGGCTCGCTGTTGCAGCGTCGGGGCATAGCTGCGCCGGGTATAAAAACTATCAATCTTGATAGTGATAGATGACCTCAATATTATCTACCACAAGGACCGTTTTGAAGTTGTCTTGTTGTTTACATTGGATTACAGCACATCACCAACTGGTATCTGATCTACCACATCCAGCCGGAAAATATTAAGCCAATGCTGCCGAGAATAACTGCGAAGAAGACGGTGGTAAAAGTCAGTTGTGTTGTACTAATAAAGACCTCCGCATCCATATTTTCTTCCAATCTTCCTTGCTGATTATTCCCAGGTTGAGTCAAGAACTGCTGCATTTTAGACAGGCGCCTGCGAACACGATCAAGAAATCACTGGCGTTTTAATATGTATTAAAATGAGGCTATTTGTTTGCCTGTGATTAAGGCGATCGAGTCATATCAAAATATCGTTGCGTAGAAATTAGTCAACAGGAACATACTTTTCAAAAAATCTCTCCATTTGATAAACACAACGCCGATTGACAGCTTCGGCAAGATCCATGGCGTGGGGCCAACCATCGAATTTTTCGTAAACGTAATCGATTTCCAGTTTTTTCAGTTTTTCCGCCAGCTTATTTGCCTGGCCAATGGGTACTGTGCTATCGATGGTTCCATGAAAAATGAGTGTTGGAGGATCGTCCTTGGTCAGATGAAAAAGAGGTGAAGCCAACTTGTAGCCATCAGGTGATTCGTCGAATTTTTTTCCACCCATGAAATCCTCGACGACTCCCTGCTTTTTGGCGAAGTCAGTTGTTAGATCTGTAGGTCCATAGAAATTGACCACTGCGCACACGCGGCTACTAACACTGTTGCAGCCGCCGCTACCTTCAAGTAATGGATCATTTGAATAACCAATCATCATAGAAAGATGGCCCCCGGCAGAATTGCCCGAGACCACGATGCGTTCCGGGTCGAGCTTGTATTTGACGGCATTAACGCGCATCCACCGAACTGCACATTTTACGTCATGCACCGCAGCAGGGAATGGAGCTTCACCAGTCAAACGATAAGATACAGTGGCAGTTATATATC
>CAZWME010000152.1:0-8626 GCA_964634515.1 uncultured Pirellulales bacterium
TACAGTGATGGTTCTCATCCCGAGAATTCCCCCGATGGAGTTGACCACTGGCCGAGAAGTCCGGACGACGGCTGGGTGTCATTGTCCCGCGTGTCCGGCCAAAACTACGGCAATGATCCCGACAACTGGACCGCCTCTGCACCTTCACCCGGAACTATCAATCCGTAAAATTTCAAGGCAGAAAAAAACGCGTCTGATAAGAAATGGGTCACTATTGGCTTTTCTTCAGGATTGCCATCAATTCATCATCTGTCAATGAAATCGGATTCCCTTTCATACTGCTTGACTTTTGAGATTTCGCAACTACTGTCGGAAAATCCTGCTCTTTCAATCCAAATTCCGATAGTGACGGGACTTTTAATGCCAGGCAAATATCTCGTACCCACTCTACTACATCGACTGTTGTTGCCGTACTACCATTTAGCAGTTTGGCTATCTCATCATAACGGGCTAATGCCGGTGACCCGGGTGCGCGGTTTTGCAAAGCTGTCACGTTGGCTTCCATAACATACGGTAAAAGCCGGGCGCATATCGTTCCATGAGGCGCGGAAATCATACCTCCTAACGGACCAGCAAAGCCATGCACAGCCCCTAATTTTGCGTTAGCCAGAGCTAAACCGCTAAAGAGACTTGCTAAGGCCATGTCTTCACGGGCGGTAGAGTCGTTGCCGTCTTCAAAAGCTTGCAGTAAAGAACGAACCGCTCGCTTTAGACCCTCTCGACATATACCATCTGTCAGTGGGTTGGCCTTATTGGAAACATAGGCCTCCATGAGTTGAGTCAGCGCATCCAAACCTGTACTGGCGGTAATAGACGGTGGCATTGAATAAGTCAGCACTGGATCAACCACGGCCAAACGGGGAGACATCAATGGACCGCGCAAACTTACTTTGACCTGATGTTCAGGAACACTCAGCACGGCATTTTGGGTGACTTCGGCGCCTGTTCCTGCCGTAGTTGGAATCGCAATGTAAGGTACCGGGCTTTGAGTTAGCGGCTTACCATGACCGACAACCTCAAGGTAATTCTCCAGCTCACCGATGTTGGTCAGCATTGCGGCAATGACTTTACCGGTATCTAATGCGCTTCCGCCCCCAATGCCGATGACTAAATCACTTTTGGCCCGTCGGGCCTGTTCAATACCTGTCTTTGCTGTAATTGTAGTCGGCTCACTGGGAACACTGAACGTGGTATATTCAATTCCCTGTTTATTTAGCATTTCGAGGAGCGGTTTGACTCGTTCGAGACTTTGCCCTGTGACAACAAAAGCACGTTTTCCCATCTCGGCTGCTAAGGGCGCGACATCCCGGATTGTCCCGGGGCCGAAGATTATGCCAGTAGTGGTCGAAAATTCAAATCTCATTATCTCTCATGCTAAAGGTTAAATTCTGCAATTAATCCCAGCCATGTTCATCAGGAAATACGTTTGTGTATTTAATACTGGTTCGCGGTTCAGACATCATATCTGCTACGGTATCTCGCCATTTTTGGTAATGGGCTGTTTCTTTGTGCCGGACCGGGTCGTCTGGAGTTCGATAGACCTCGACCAGCACAAAACGTGTTAAATCATCTTGTTGTTGGATAATATCGAACCGTGCAATACCCGGCTCCTGAATGCTGTTATGGGCGTTTTCAAGAGTGGCTTTCCGAAATGCCTCAACTTGGTCGGATTTTACGTGAACAAAAACGTGGACTACCAACATAACATTCTCCTTACAGTTTCTTCCAAAGATGTGAAGTTTACCAGATAAGCTGCCTGTAAACAAATGATTCTTAAGTTCTCTAAAATCGCCTCATTTTATTTGTGATTTTTCACGAGATGTCTATCAATGTTAAATTCCTAAAGGTAATTAAAAACCCAAATCGTCCTTCGGGGCATCATAAGTTCTGTTTTTGAATATCGGACCTTAAAATTAAAAATAGAATACCTGCCATATTACTAAATTACCTTGACATAGCGGTTGATATCTTGTATACTTATTATGTTGTGAGTGCAAGTAAGGCGACTTACGCTGTAAAGCATTAAACATGAAAATGCATATGAAGGCACTATGCAATATGGAGACTGGGTGAAGAAAAGCTACAATACAAATCGCCTGTCTCCTTCTTTTTTGCGCTTATAATAAGAACTGTCGTTAGGAATCCTGCCTTCGATTTACGGCTTACTGCGCGGCTCTACACCCAGCAGGTGGCGCACGAAGAAATCCATACGCCGCCGGCTGGCATAAGGCGTTTCGCCAACACCATGACCGCGACCCGGCACCACTAGCATGTCAAAATCCTTGTCTGCCTTAATAAGCGCATCGATTACCTGCATGGTTGAAGCGGGATCTACGTTCTTGTCGAGTTCTCCTACGGTTAGCAAAAGTTTGCCTTGTAGTTTATGGGCTTGTGTAACGTTCGATTGTTCTTCGTAATGTGGCCCAACAGGCCAGCCCATCCAGAGTTCATTCCACCAAATTTTGTCCATTCGGTTGTCATGACAACCGCAGTCGGTGACAGCAACTTTATAGAAATCACCGTGAGCCAGCAGTGCGCGCAGTGCGCTTTGCCCGCCCGCTGAGCCGCCATAGATACCAACTCGTGTAAGATCCATCTGGGGATACTTTACGGCGGCCGCTTTCATCCATAAAATACGGTCGGGAAAACCTGAGTCACCCAGATTTTTCCAGCAGATGTCGTGGAATGCTTTTGAGCGGTATGAGGTGCCCATACCGTCAATCTGAACAACAATAAAACCAAGTTCAGCGATACCATGCTGACGGGGCCTTACACCAAAGGATTTCGGGACAAATGCCCCGTGAGGACCGGCATAAATCTGTTCGATCACTGGGTATTTATAATTCGGGTCGTAATTACCTGGGCGAATAATAATCCCATAGATATCTGTTTTACCATCTCTACCTTTTGCGACAAATCGCTCTGGTGGACACCAACCGTTTTTAAGCAGTTCGCTCCAGTCGGCCTGTTCCAATTCACAAATTAGTTTTCCATTGTTGGCATCGCGCAGGTCGGTAATGGGGGGCTGATCAACCCTCGACCATCGGTCGAAGAAGAAACGGCGGTCCGGTGAAAACACGACTTCATGGGTACCATCTCCTTCGGTCAGTACGATAAGACCTGAACCGTCAAAATTGATACGGCAAAGATGGACATAGTAAGGATCCTGTTTTTCACGAATGCCGCCGGCTCGAAACCATATTTGCCGTTTGGCTTCATCGACTTTCTCGATACCGCGCACAACCCGCGGCCCTTTAGTGATTTGGTTTTTTACACAACCGGTTTTTGAATCGTAAAGATAAAGATGGTTCCAGCCGTCGCGTTCTGACATCCATATAATTTCCTCCCCGGCATCGAGGTAATGACTGAATCGTTTGCCTGCATAATCTATGAATGTTTTGCTCTGTTCATCCACAATAGTGGATGTTTCGCCTGTATCAGCGGCTACGCTTATGATGCGCAGTACCTGGTGACCGCGCTGATTGTAGAGGAAAGTGAACCGATCTGAGTCAGGCGACCAGCGAATATCCGAAATACTCCAGGGATTCTCGAAAAGCTCATCTGAAACAGGAATTTGACGTTTATGGACGATGTTGAACAATTGCGGTTTTGAAATCTCAATGCGGTCGCCGGGTTTGGTATAAGAAATTGTATGCAGCTTGGGTTGTAACTGGTTTTTGGGTGACGATTCGATAAGATGAATCTTTCTTTCATCACCTTTTTGAATACGTAGCACGACGATTTTTTCAGAATCCCAGGACCAGTGAAAACGTTTCGAATATGCGTCTTCTTCAGTGCCGTCGTTGCTAAGAGTAAATTCCTCACCGCTTTTAAGATTCCGAACACAAAGGTTATAGTCTTTTATAAAGGCGAGCCATTTGCCATCGGGTGACTCACCACTTTGCTTTGTTTCCTTCTTTGTTTTTCGTTTGATAGTCCTGTTATCAAGATTATCGTCTATCACAGCATCTGCTGCTTCTTCAGTGGCTGCAAACACAGCCAGTCTCTTTCCGGCATCGTCGGTTACCAGCCATGCGTGCCCCGCAAATGTATGCTGCTGATGAACCTGATCGGTATGGATTGTGGCATAGTGACGTCGCTGCCCCTCGGAATCCAGCCAATAAATCTTCACATCGTTCTTGGTGCGATTAATGAATGTGATGGTAGTCTCTTGCCCGGTCCGAGTGCTTGCACTGAGCCGCCCGAGCGGTTCAAGCGATGTAATCGCCTGTTCCTCCTGTGGAATTTCCTGAATCTCGTAATTGTGTAAATCACATTTCCACCTTTTGCCTTGACTTCTGAACAGAAGCTCTGAACCGGATTTGCTGAATCCGAGATTGTCGATTGGAAGCCGATCTGCCTGTATTTCTTTTCCGGTGTCTTCGGAAAGTTCTGCTGCAAGACGCTTATGGTCAAACGCCGGTCGTCGTACGCCGGTTTCTGCGTTGACGAGGATAAACTCTCGTCTCTCTTCGCTCAAGTCGTTGCGATACCAGAACTGCGCATTATCACCCAGCCAATGGGCAGCAACGCGGCTCTTAAATACTTTATTGGCTGTGGTTTTCTTCAGATTTAACGCTCGCTCATAATCGCTGCGGGTTCCTTGGGCAGTAGCGTTCTGAGTTGCAAAGAGGGACATCGCTAATACTGTGGCCAGGATTAAAGCGTTCAGTCCAATGGGGATTTTCATAGTTTCTATCCTACCTCCTGCTTTTCATATTAAAGGGTATTATCTTGGCCTTTGTTACGACCTCACACAATCTTTAACACCTTAAGCTCATGAGGCCGCATTTGTAGTAACATACCAGCATCGGCCGCATTCTGTTGTCCGGTTTGAGGGTCAAGTAAATAACGCTGCCCTTTAGCCGAAGCAGTCAGCCTGAATTCGAGGTCCTTTTGACCTTCGTTAAAGATTATGTAGTAGTGGATTCCATATTTCACCAAGTGACGCACTCGCAGATCAGGTATTGCAGGCGTAAAACTGATGTCTTTAGCTATCCGGCTTTTGATTTTCTCCAGAAGCAAAGTTTTGTTATCAGTTTTTTCCCAACGAATAAGGCGGCCGGCATTCTCTAAAACCTGAAACAAATCTTTTGCTTTTGAGGGTGGTTCGAATTCAGCAATTAACGCCTTATAGTGCATACCTGCGATATGAATACCGTCCGGCCCGACGTGCGCATCTTCCCACAGGTGTCTGGCTTCAAGATAATTGAAGTCGAACTGGTTTTCGAAGCAGACCTTAGCGGCTTGCCACGGCAGGTGGTCATTAAGGCCCAGAATCGCAAGCGAGCAGATGTGTTTGCTGTCAGTGTTCAGCCAGCACAGACGCCGGCTCGCATCAGCAAAGGGCTTATATTGTTTCCACCACGGGCTATTAGGGCCGACATCAGGTGGGCGCTCATCGATGCGAGGACCTCTCACCGAGTAGTAGAAGGCATGTGGAACCAGCATATTACAGCCGCGGGCAATTAGCCAGTTGGTTAGCCATTTCATCTCATCGAAAGTAAAATTGTGTCCGTAAGCTCCGCAATATTCGTTTAAGTTGCGTCTTCGGTTGAGATGGATCATCGCCGAAGAGGCGCACTTGCCTTGGGTTGATTGGGAACCCTCTAAAGCATTGGCTTTGTTCGGTTCGATATAACGCCATACAATGTCTTGTCCCGGTATGTGAAAATGTCTCAAATGGCCAATGTCGTCAGGAGCGGCCGGGTGGCCACATAGAGCGATTCCGTGAGAATCGCACCACTGGGATATCTGTCTGTAAAACGTTTCTTCAAGTCTTGCTTGCAGGGCTCGAAAGTAGTCACGGCGATAACGATCGGCATCCGGTTCATCTCTATACCAAAGGGTAGGAAGATAGGGTGCGAAATCATAGCCAAGAAATCTATTTATGTGTTCAAGTATACCCGTTGTGCCCGGTACAGCCCCTCGCTCGGAACGTTTGGCCAGGAAAGATGGCTCATCTGTAAATATGGCATGAATTGTTTTTCCGAAATGTTCTTTGAACTCATCGTAGTAACGCTGATATACCAGGCGAATAAAACAAGCCACAGACTCCGGATTAAGAAGATCAGCTCCAGGCGGCGAGTTCTCTGGAACTTCTTTATGGTTAGCCCGTCTGGGCGGATCATCTTCAAGGAAATGTAATCCGCGAATGATAGAATAACCATCCCTGATAGCTCTATCAACGATAGCTATCCGATGTCCGTTTCGTTTGCGTTTAATAATGGCCACGAGATTTTGGCCCCGAGTAAGCGCAGGTTCCCCATCTGCGCCGATACGTATGTTAAATTTCTCTGTGACCGGCTCTGCCTCATCAAGGTCAATAGCAAACAAACCACGTGTCCGAAAGGAACCGTTCTCTTTAACAACCTGTCCGCTCGATGAGCCGCTCGGATACATACCTTCATCATATAGTAATACCCACATGCCGTGTTTAGCCGCCTCTTCGATAGCGATGCGCATGAACTTAATCATGTTCCTGCTCATCCAGCCGATGCTTTTGGGCAGCCCTGCCCGTGGATGAATCAGGAATCCATAGACACCATGTGCCCGGAAATCTTTGATTTGACGAATAATCTCTTCTTCCGTGAGTTCATCATTCCAAAACCAGAACGGACAAAGAGAAAACTCGGCTGGAGGGAACAGCCAACCGCTGGATATCTTGTGCAGGTTCCTTTTTGGGCCCGGCCTGTAAGTGCCTCCCGAAGCGTAAACTGTCGCCGCTCCGATAGCCCCTGCTCCTAAAGATACCATGAAACGGCGTCTGTCGATATAGTATGAAGTTTGTGGTTCTGTTTGATCCATGGTTAATGATACTCCGATTCAATTTCACAGTTTCTATTGTCCGAGTCAATGCGCCCTAATATGCTGCATAATACCTATCACAGCCTCCTGCTTCCCCGCCTATATAAATATACAGTTAAACAGCAACTCTTTCAAGCTCTAACAGAAAATGATGACCATAAGTGATATTAAGGTCGCGTAAACCGACAGGTACAAATTGCAAATCCAATTGACAATTTACTCCTGAGAGCATAAGATATGTGAGTTAATATTTCAATACTTTGAAAGGTGATTTCTTATGAATAAAAGCATTCGTTGTACCTCAGTATTCTTGGCCTTATGTTTTCTCTGTTTATCAGTTCCTGCTGCCCAAGCAGCCAATCCCTTTATTGGACGTTGGGCATTGACGATTCCAGGTGGTGGCGCAGGCTGGCTTGGTGTCGAACAAATGGACGCCGAACTCAAAGCAAGCATTCTGTGGGGTGGAGGAAGCGTGGTTCCTGTCACAAGAGCCAAAATGGATGGAGACGTCCTAAAGCTTGAGCGTGATTATAAGGTTAGACGCAGAGACAACAAAGGCAAGGTTATTGAGACCGAAACATTGACGGAAACGATTATTGCAAGAGTCTCTGATGATATCCTGAATTTGACACAAATTCGACCCATCTCAAGTAGAAAGGGTACCAGCCGGAATGAGTTTAAGGGTAAGCGGATTCCTCCCTTGCCTCGAAGGCCGAACTTGTCCAGGGCCAAATACGGAAAACCAATAGCACTGTTCGATGGTACGAATCTGGATAAGTGGAAACTGACTAATCCGAGGCAAACCAATGGTTGGTCGGTTAAAGGTGGGATTCTTGTTAATAACCCTGTTCAGCAAGAGGGAAAACGTCATATTTCCTATGGCAACCTTCGCACCAAAGCCGAATTCGAGGACTTCAACCTGAAATTAGAAGTGAACGTTTCCAAAGGCCAGAACAGCGGGATTTATCTGCGAGGTATCTATGAAATTCAGGTCAGCGATTCGTATGGTAGAAATCTCGACTCACATAACATGGGAGGAATTTACAGCCGAATTAAACCTGTTGTCAATGCTGAGAAGCCGGCGGGGCAATGGCAGACTATGAATATCACTCTTTTAGATCGCCACGTAACAGTGATATTAAATGATAAAGTGATTATAGATAATGAACCGCTTCTGGGTTGTACCGGCGGCGCGATGTGGTCGGATGAATTCAGGCCCGGTCCCATATATCTACAGGGTGACCACACAGGCATCAAATATCGAAATATAGTTCTCACCCCGATTATCAAAGATAATGGCAAAAATTAAGAACAGGGTTGTCAATGAAAAGTTTCGGCATTTATATATCGATAATACTCACTCTCACTCTAACAAATAGTACCGTTCGCGGTTCACGGGCACGAAATAGGCAAAGACCGAGAAGTGTTACGTCCCCGCGCGCCGAGCTGGGCCTGAAGGATGTTCCTTTTAAGATTGTGCATGAGACCTATAGGGAAACCGGAGGCCGGCAAAACTGGGAATTGTACTTGATAAATGCCGACGGTTCAAGTCCGGTTAATCTCACCAAAACTCCTGATGTGGATGAGATGTATCCACATGTTTCTCCCGATGGTACAAAGATTTGTTTCGTTACTGATAAAGGGACAGGTAGAAGAAAAGTGCGAAGTGTCTATTATATGAAGATTGATGGAACCGAATGTTTCAAGGTTGCCGAAAATGCTCGGCAGCCGTGTTGGAATTTTGACGGCAAAAAAATTGCTTATCTACCGGGAGAATTTAAACGATACAATGAAAGACCGTATGCAACCTCGGGGCTTA
>CAZWME010000153.1:0-8606 GCA_964634515.1 uncultured Pirellulales bacterium
CTGGGATGTACGAAAACGCGCTGCATAGAACTGCCAGAATATCTGGTCGCACCCGAGGTTTACTTCAACCCGACGTTTTTATTGCACAGGAATCGAATATCGCGTATATTATAATAGAATATTGTAAAAGTCAGACGATAATTTCAAAACTGACACAATAGAATACCATTTTTTTGCATCTTAAAACTAAGCAACAAGACGTGAACGGGAAGGGGATTATGCTTAACCGAAAAGGCTTCACGTTAATAGAGCTCTTGGTAGTAGTTGCAACCATCGCATTGTTACTCGCAATTTTAATGCCTGCGCTGAGAAAAGCTAAGGATGCCGCTCGGCGTATTAGCTGTGGGAGCCGATTAAAACAATGGGGGACAGCCATACAAATGCATATCGGCGACAATGATGGCAAACTAATGGCAATTGTTAGGAAGTGGGGAGGAAATCCCTACCCCCATTACATCAATGATAAACCACAGAAAAACAATCGTGGGGTGGTAATGTGGAACATAGAAGATATTAATCCCTATATCGGGGCCTTTAGCCCTGATTATGAGAATAATGGTGAGGCAACAGATATGGTCACATGCCCCACATGCAGCGGTAAATTCATGCAGGAATGGATTAAGCAGATAAACTGGCCCAACCATGATTTTGTTGAATTTGCTTACAGCTATTTTGGCAGGGCAGATCTGCTTGAAGACGATGAATGCTCATTAAATGCGAAGAAGGATCTTGTTGGAAAAACACTCAGCTCTCGAAGATTACTAATGGCGGAAATTCTGAATCTGGATGTCAGCGACTCGGCATATCGCTATAATCACGGCAGAGGTGGCTGGTCCTGGAATGAGATGAATTATTGGAATCCCAGTAATACGAACTATTCCCCAAATCCGGTTGCTACAGGAAGAAGTCAACTGTTTGGCGATGGCCATGTGGAGTGGAGAACAATTAGGCCGGAACAGAATCTTCCTGTAATGAATGACCGGTTTGTTGACGAATGGGATGGCCCGGGTAGTGGGTGGATCGCGACCGGTGATATAGACTATTATTAAAAAAAGTTTAGCTTAAAATAGTCAGGGCCTCTCCTGAAATCAACAAATAAAGACTCCGATCAAGTAATTTAAATATGTCCTTAAGAACTTTTATGGCCACGACATTTCCGGCCCCATATTGGCCATATTACAAGTTTTGCTTAATAGTGGACAAAGTTAATACGTGATTTATTGCAGGTAAAGATTCAATCGTTAAGGGAGATGAGAAAATGAAAGAGTTGCCAAAAACACGACGTGACTTTATGAAGACCACCGCGGCGGGCGCCGCAGGAATCATTCTTTCAAGATCCGAGATACTCTCGGCTCAGGCATCCGGCTCAATCAGGATTGAAGAGCCTTTTCATGGAGCGGTATTAAACCGAAGACATGGAAAGCTGGTTGGCGGAGGTTTGAAAATCAAGGTGTCTGGGCAGGCCCCAGTTGGTGGGGTGGTTATTGTGAACGGTTCGCCTGCTCAAAGGGATGGCGCAAAATTCACTTCGGAAATCAATCTTCGTCAAAAGCAGACGGAAATCATTGCGGTCTCTGAGAATAACTTCGGCAGGAGTGAGCATCGCATCCGGGTAATATGGGACATGCATTCGGAGCCCCGTTATAGATTTTCGATTGATGATAACAGCTTCTTTTTGCGAGATATTGCAAAGAATAATTATGCCTCTCTGTTCGACTGCTTTTATCTTAAGAATCTTCGGCGGCTCCATTCGAAATACGGCGTTCGCTTCGTCCTTAATATCTATTATACAACCGAAGATGGATTTGAATTGCCGCAGTTCCCGGATCGTTATAAAGGCCAGTGGCAAGACAATTCCGACTGGCTCAAGCTTGCCTTTCACGCCTATGCAAATAAACCTGACCGTCCTTATCAGAATGCCCCGGCGGCGAAGTTGATGGCTGATTTTGACAAAGTGGCCGAACAGATAATTCGCTTTGCTTCCGAGCAGACCTATTCGCCGCCTACTGTTATACACTGGGGAATGGTGCAGCCTGAAGCCTTAAAGCCCCTCTATGAACGAGGGGTACGGGTGCTGAGCGGCTATTTCCGAAAACAAGGTGACACATGGGATGTCAACTATCTTATAGATGATGTCCGCTCCGAATATATGTCACGCCATGATGCCCTTATGGATTTCGAAAGCGGCATAGTTTTTTCCAGAGTTGACATCGTCTGCAACAGTACACCGGTTGATCGCATTATACCGACTCTTGAACCGCTCACCAAAGACCCCAACCAGGCGGAAATTATGGACATCTTTACACATGAGCAGTACTTCTGGCCGTTTTACTCCAACTATCTTCCCGACCACTTCAAAAGACTCGATGTGGCCATTCGCTGGCTTACTGAAAATGGATACAAGCCGGTCTTTTTCCATGAGGATTTCCTCGGCGGCGCGGTTTGATTGTCTATTATTTTCTTTGATGTCGGAACCGGCGATAATCTTCTATGGCTTGCCTGTAGTATGGTGTGACAAGAGGCCCGTCGAGAATCGGATCGCCCACTTCCTCCATCCATCGCCAAAGACGATTCGACAAGTCCCTGACTATTTTTGCATATTCCGGTGAGCCGGCAAGGTCATTGCGTTCGTGCGGGTCTGCCTTTATATCGAACAGTTGTACAACCGGTCTTTTGCCCATAGGTCTTTTTGGCCGCTCTGTATGTTCGGCTACCCGCTGCGGCACGGCATCGGTGGGAAAATCAATCAGCCTGCCGGGTTCGAAGTAGCGGATTAGCTTATAGCGTGTTGTTCGCACGGTTCTGGAAGTGTTGTCACGCAGTGCGTGACTTGTACGCTGGGCAAATATTTCATTTCGTGGTGAGTCTGTTTTCGTGCCTTCTATCACATTCCTGAAGCTGTGTCCCTGAAGGTTTTGCGGAATGTCAACACCGAGAATATCGAGCAGTGTCGGCAGAAAATCCACATTAGACATTAACTGCTCAAAAATCTTGCCGCCTTCGAGGTCTGTTCCCGGATGATGCATAATCAAAGGTGTCTGGATACCGGGATCGTAAAGGCACCATTTTGCACCAGGGTAAGGAATCCCATGGTCGGCAGTAAATATTACTAATGTATTATCTGCTACCTGGCTCTTTTTCAACGCATCCAGAATTTCACCGACACATTTATCGAAAAAGCGGATTGTCCCCTGGAACTTCGCAAGGTCCTCGCGGATTTCCGGTGTATCTTTAAGGTAGTGGGGGATAAAGATGCCTTTTTCGGTGTCTTTACCTACGGTAAACGGACGATGAACCTCGAAAAAGCCTACTTTCATAAAGAATGGACGGTCCTGCTTCCGTGCTTTTTTGAGGAGTTCTTTCGTGGCCTCGACGGTTTTAGGGGCCTTACGTTCCTTCGACAGCACGTGCCGATAGCCGAGCGAAGCGGGATTGCCGCTTGTAACGTGCTGAAGACCTACTAATGTAGTTTCGTAACCGGCTTCTTTAAGAATTTCCGCTATATGTTTCTCGCTTTTCTTTAAGCTCCATCCCCATGGCTGATGCGTCAATCCCATCAGCCCGTTGGCCTGGGGATATCTTCCGGTAAGAATAACCCCTCTGCTCGGACTGCATACACAATCTGTTGCAAAATAGTTTTCAAAACGAATACCTTTTTCGGCCAGAGCGTCGAGGTTGTCCGTGTGAACTGTCTTGACACCATAACACCCTATATGCTGGCCAATGTCATGGCAGGTTATCATCAGAACGTTTGCGTTATGACATTTTGATAGATCGCCGGTTTTGGCTGCCAATCTTGTGCTGTGCAATACCTGCGATACGCCTAAACCTGTAGCAGCAATAGCACACTTTCTTAAAAATTCTCTCCTGTTCATATTCAGTTCCTTTTGAATTCGATGCATGAAATTGATCTGTTCGGCAGGGTTACTTTCAACCTGTTGCTATCAAACAATATATCTTTTTGAGTTATCCGGCCAATCTGCTTGGGTTCATTGGGGTTAGGCTTGTCGTTAAGGCGCCCTTCCATAACATGATGTACAGCACGACCCTGAAAGCGGCCTAAAGCGGAAATATCGATTTTGACATCTATAGATTTTTCGAAGCTCCTGTTGATGGCATGGAAATAAGCACGTTTTTCATCTGCTGTGGCTAATGCATCAACGTATGCGACTTTTCTTTTTGGCCCGATGCCGCCCATTCGATATGGCTGTTTATATGTTGGCACGTTGCTGCTCTCAAGAGCAAGCAATTTCTCTCCGTGGTGCTTTGAATAGAACATTGTCACCTGCCCGGTGGGCATATATAAAGGGGGAATCTTAGCTTCGACATCGGCTTTGATAGCATGAATTCCCCATGAGTTACCTACGAGCATAGATTGGCAGCCTAATTCAATTACATCTGCGGCCCTCATAAAAGCGTGAAGGTATCCGGACGCACCAAGCCCCTTGGCAAAGCTCGAATTCAAGGCGGGTTCGGGGCCGCTGCGTCTCCACCAGCCGTTCCAGTTCCATTCCGTTACGGCCACTTTATAGCCGCTTCTTTGCGCAGCACTTATACCGGGATGGTTAATAACCGACCGGCCATTATCATCGAACCATGTCACGGCAATCCATGCTCGCCAGATTTCCTCGGCGGAAAGCTCCTCTATTGGAACTTCTCTATTGTTTTCAATGACTTTCGTAATGGCCCACGGTGTATAAAAATGCGTGGCAAAATATGATACTTTATCCGCTGTTTGCCTGTGTACCTCTCCGAAAATCCCCGACATATCGCCATCCTGTCCATCGGCAATAATTTCAATGGAAGGATCTACGGACCGCATCGTTTCGATGTACGAGTTCAAACACTCGGCATAAAACTGAGGCGCCGTATCAGGCATCATCTCCTTTAAATTCTTTATGAAGGCCCATGTTTCGTTACCGATTTGAAAATATTTTACTTTATAGGGTCTGGCTCGGCCATTTTTCGCCCGCAAGGCAGGCCAATCATACATTCCCTCCGGCAGCTTTGCTCCAACTGGCGCATTGCAGTAGGCAACCAATGAGGCCGCGTGCATAGCAGCTTGTCTCAGGTGTTTCTTCTTAAGCAGACCATCACGGAAATTCACAACCACGATGGCTTCTGCGCCTTCTTCTTCGCAAAATTGAAGGAACTCATCGTACCCAAAATTATTACTCACCTTGTGTCTGCGATGGCCGGTGCTGATTGGCCGCTGAGATGTTCGATTTGGTATGTTGTCAAGCATGTCCCGCCAATCCATGAAATCCACATCGGTCCCGCCGGGAAATCTTATCACCGGTATTTCCATTTTTTTCAGCAGCCTTAATACCTGGGGCTGGATTTTTCTTGTTCCGGGAATTAGTCCTCCTTCAATACCTATCTCGCCCCAGCTTGGCCTTTCCATAAACTGACCGAAGATACGCGGGTTAATCTTATGGATGACCGTTCTCTTTATGCTAAATGAAATGTCGGCGGAATCTTCCTTTTGTTCTGCGGACGCGATTATCTCTGATTGGCATAAACTAAGGACAAAACATAAAGTGACGAATGTTGCTGTGTGAAATTTGATTTTGTCGATTAGTTGCATAGTCTATTCCTTTTCAATGGTTGACTTTTCCCGCCCTTACTATTGTTTGTCCGGAGCACTCAAAGCCGACAGGGGGGATTTACTTGGCGGCCATTCTTTTATGAACAAATTGGAAAACCTTTTTATAAGCCTCATCGATTTTCTCAGGGTCGCCGCCGCCTAATCCATGTTCTCCACCGGCAATCGTAATAAACTCATGATCGACATTAAACTTCCTGAATTGTTCTGCCATCATTACCGACTGCTCATAAGGCACATCGGTATCTTTCGTGCCGTGTATCAATAGCGTTGGCGGATATTTCTTAGTCACGTTTTTGACCGGCATGAATGGATAAAACTTTTTCGCTTCTTTGTGCGGGTCCCAGCCGGATACTTCTTTTGGCCAGATTCCTCGCTGCCGGCAAAAATGATAGAATGCTCCGCCGTTGCCGTTTCGGTCTTTTGAATTTGCAATAGCCGGCCCGCTTACCTGTATCCTGACCTGGTCTTCGGGCATCTTTGGTCTCTGATGGCGGGGATGAGGGCTGGGTTTACTGTACCAATCGCCAATCAAGTCGCCATAACCCCAAAACGCAACCAACACGGCAGGGCGGGGCTTGACGCGATGACCCGTAGCAAGAGTAAGGTAACCTCCGGCTGAGCCGCCCAACACTGCAATCTTACTGCTGTCAATGGCAAACAGCTCCGGTCCCTTTTTCCGTATCCATTTGAAGGCATCTTCGACGTCTTCGATAATCGACTGCAGTTTCGTTTCAGGGGCAAGGCGATAGTCAATCGAAACTATTGCATAACCCGCATCCAGAAACATCTTTTTAACACGCTTGCTGAGGCCGTCACGACCTCCCATGATTAATGCACCGCCGTGTATCCAGACGACGACGGGACGAACCTTCTCATCATCAGCGCGATAAACATTCGCCTTGATTTCAAGAGTTCCGACTCGCTTGTAGGTATAAGTCTGCATTCGCACCTCAGCGGCGGCAGTATTGGCCACCAGGCCCGACAAAAAAATACAACTGATAATGACTAAAAAGATTTGTCTCTGTTTATTTGTAGGTTTTATGTATTTCACAACAATCCCTTCAACCAGGCTACGGATCCGGCAGGTTTAACATCCATTGGGGCCATTCCGGCAGCGGGTCCGCCATAAGGTATTCTTTGTGCCACTTCAAATTCCAAAGGCTTTTCAATCTCACCCTGCTCACAGATGCGTCCATGAAGCAGACGTTGATTGTGTAAGCATGCCGGTCCATACAATAACGGCCAAATCCCGTATTATGTCGTACGGC
Source organism: uncultured Pirellulales bacterium (assembly GCA_964634515.1). Classification (GTDB taxonomy): domain Bacteria; phylum Planctomycetota; class Phycisphaerae; order Sedimentisphaerales; family Anaerobacaceae; genus NIOZ-UU13. Next base: position 6,877 of record CAZWME010000153.1, read on the forward strand.
TTCGTCGGGCGGGGCTGGGTCGCTTCGGCTAACCGGACCACCTCCCCAGCGCCAGCACTCCAAAAACATTGGAATCTGTGCGGACTGCCTTTGATCTATTCTTCGCCAGGCCCTGCGGTCCGCATCCGACAATCCCCATATAGTTGTAACGCCCGGACGCAAATCATAGCACCAGTTATTGATTCCATAACTGTTCTTGTTGATTTTTCCGTCGATTTCACAGCTCCACGCCATTCGAGCAGGAACTGTTTCGCCTTCCTCTTCGGTCTTCCGAGTATTCGGACATAACCGGCTCTTCTCGCCGCCTTTTTCATAGTAGGGCATCAATGGGATGATCCATGTCCCGCCGCCCGGTGTAGCTGATGTATTCCACACCATGAACCTGGTGTCATTGTCTTGTGCGTAGAGGTAGAATATCTTGCCCCATTGACTGAGGTTCGACTTGCATACGACACCCCGGGCCTGGTCTCTCGCTCTGCTCAGTGCCGGCATAAGTATCGCCATCAGCAAAGCGATAATGGCGATTACCACCAGAAGTTCAATTAAAGTGAAACCCTTTCCTCTGTACATGATACCAAGCCTTTGAAAAAATATTTCATCTGAGATTTCTTATATACCCTTCAAAAGAAAAACTCTCATATGCTGCAAGTCCCATAATAACATAACATCTCTTAAGTTTCAATAGCTCTCGTAACAGCTTGCCGGCTATAAGAACTTATTTTGTCTCAATGGAAACACGTGTTATTATATTGCGGTTATTTTCTCTTTGATTTGAAAGCATTTCAGAGTATAATTATATTAACAATAAGGAGTTCCAATTCGTATTCCTGCGATAATATCGCGTGTGAGTACGCATCAGAAGCTAACGCTTGAAAGAGAGGGTTGAAAATGACTAAAAGAAATTTAACGTTTATTGCTATAACGTTTATTACTGTCTTAATTATAAATACTGCATTTGCCGGTAACCAGGCGAGGCTATTGCGCTTCCCGGCAATTCACGATAATCAGATTGTTTTCACTTACGCAGGCGATCTATATAGTGTTTCATCAGCCGGAGGTGTTGCCCGCAAGCTTACCAATCACGATGGCTTTGAAATGTTTGCCCGTTTTTCTCCCAACGGCGAGCAAATTGCTTTTACTGCTCAATATGATGGTAATACGGAGGTTTATCTAATGCCTGCCGGTGGTGGTGTACCTCAACGTTTGACCTTTACGGCAACGCTTGGCCGGGATGATGTGTCCGATAGAATGGGTCCTAATAATATCGTGATGGCCTGGAAAAACGATGGTAAGAATATAATTTTCCGTTCACGTATGAATTCATTTAACAGCTTTAACGGCCAACTCTACAGCGTTTCTGAATCAGGCGGCCTTCCTGATGAGCTTCCGCTTCCTCGCGGAGGCTTTTGCTCTTTCTCGCCGGATGACAGGAAATTAGCGTACAATCGTATCTTTCGCGAATTCCGAACGTGGAAAAGATATCGCGGCGGCATGGCGGATGATATCTGGATATATGATTTCGAAACAAAAAAAATCGAGAATATTACCGACAATCCTGCACAGGATATTGTCCCCATGTGGAGCGGTGATAAAATCTTTTTTCTTTCCGACCGTGATGAAAATAAACGCATGAACCTTTTTGTTTATGACCTCAATTCGAAGCAGACAAAAAAAATAACCGACTTCACTGATTTTGATATCAAGTTTCCGTCGTTGGGTAAAAAAGCAAT
>CAZWME010000154.1:0-8580 GCA_964634515.1 uncultured Pirellulales bacterium
TGGAAACCGAAAGCAATACAATGCGTTCACAAGGGCAAAGGATAAAAAAGCTCAGACCGGCTGGCTCCGTCGGCGCCAAGTCAAATGCCGGCGGCGACTTGTTGGTCATGCGCAGTATGCCCGAATCGCTGGCCGCCGAAGCGGCGGTCTTGGGCTCAATGCTGATTGACCCGGAATGTATCGGCGATGTCGTCGAGCATTTGACGGCGGAGGCCTTTTACCGAGTCGAACACCGCTATATATACGATGCCATTATCAGCCTCTATGAAAAAAACAAAGGCATAGGAATAGACGCCGTGCTGCTTCGTGAAGAGCTTATCAAGCTCAACCAGCTCGAAGAGGTCGGCGTCGAGTATATCGCAAAGATTCTCGGCTCCGTGCCGTCTTCTGCGAATGTCGGTTATTATACGGGAATCGTAAAAGATAAAATGCTCCTTCGTGAGCTTATCAGCACCGCCGGTGATATCCTTGACAGCGCATACAATCAGAACGGCGAGATGGCGGAGGTCCTTGACGAAGCCGAGCAAAGAATGTTTGCCATTACCGATAAAAATATCAGCGGCAGCGCCTCTGCCCTGAAGGACCTGGTCGCTCGCTCGTTCGAGCTTATAGAAAATCGCCAGGGCATCCATGTCACCGGCCTGCCAACCGGCTTTTATGAGCTTGACGAATGGACATGCGGTCTGCAGGACGGGGAGATGATAATCATCGCCGGAAGGCCCAGTATGGGAAAGACCTCGCTCGCGCTTAATATCGCAGAGCATATCGGCCTGATGGAAAAGACTCCTGTCGCGATATTCTCACTGGAAATGGGCAAGCAGCAGTTGGCTGAAAGGTTTTTGTGCAGTATCAGTGAAATCGACAGCCAGAAAGTCAGAAGAGGGCTGTTGAGCGATGCGGATTACAAGAAGCTTGCCAATGCCTGTGCGGAGCTGTCCGAGACTCCTATTTATATTGACGATACCTCGACCCTGACGCCGCTCGAACTTCGCGCCAAGGCAAGGCGTCTTAAGAGCAGGCATGATATACGCTGCATTCTGGTGGATTATCTGCAGTTGATGCACCTCGGTTCCGGGCGGATTGAATCACGCCAGCAGGAAATCACCACAATTTCAAGATATCTCAAGGCCCTGGCCAGAGAGCTGAGCATCCCTGTTATCGTCATGAGCCAGTTGAACCGCTCTCCGGAAGGCAGGGAGGGGCACCGGCCTCGCATGAGCGACCTGCGCGAGAGCGGCAGTATCGAGCAGGATGCCGACGTTATTATGCTTCTGCACCGTGAGGACTATTACAAACGTAATGAAGAGAACTATGAGCCGAACAATACGGCCGAATTGATAATAGCCAAACAGAGAAACGGGCCGACAGGAACCGTAAAATTGACATTCAGAGAAAAAATTACACGGTTTGAAAATGCATCCCGCGTAGAACTGCCCGCCGGTGAAGGAGTGCCGTTCTAATTATGAAAACAGTAGTCAGAAATCAGAAAACAGCAGCCGGAAAACAGAAATCAGAATCTGTCCTCAGCCCTCTGCCCTCTGCCCTCTGGCTTATGTCGATTATGCTTTTAAGCCTGAGCACGGGCTGCGCATCCAGCGCCGGACGGGCGGATGACAAACTAAAGAAGCCGGCCGCAGAAGACAGCGGAAGAAACATTATCCGATCGATTGATTTCGTGAACAACCGGGCGTTTAAGGACAAGACCCTGCTCAAGAGAATTGACTTTGAGGTGGGCGACTATCTTGACCCGATCCTGGCCGATGCATACAGAAGGACACTTGCCGAATTTTATCGCAAAAAAGGCTTCCCCTTCGCTGAGGTAACACTGGACAGCGGGCAATTAGAGCAGGGTCGGGTGGTTTATACCTTTAACGAGGGGCAAAAGGTCAAAATCGCATCTGTGAATTTCAGTGGAAATGAATCCATAAAAACATCATCGCTTAAAAACACCATAAAGACAAAAACCAAAAAATGGTTTTTTTGGCCCGCCTTCTTTGTCGAAGAGGTGCCTGCTGAGGACGTAGCAAGGCTGGTGAATATTTACCATGACAGAGGCTTCCTCGATTACGATATAAAACCAAAAATGGATTTCACCGACGGCAAGGTGGATATAACATTCGAAATTAACGAGGGCCCGAGCTATACTGTCGGTAAGATTTACTTTACCGGCGCTACTCACTTCAACGATGAAAAACTATTGGAAGGATTACAGTTGGAGTCCGGACAGGTTTATCATGAACGAAGGGCCCAGGCGCACGTCAAGCAGGTACAGAAGCTGTATCGTGAGAATGGCTTTGTTGATGCAGTGGTTGAGCAAAAGTATGACTTTACCAAGGATCCCAACGTCGTCGATCTTAAATTTAATATAAGGGAAGGCAATCGATTCAGGATCGGCCGGGTTGACATAACCGGCAATGAGCAAACACAGGATAAAGTCATTCGGCGAGTGCTGGACGAATATGGTTTTACTCCGGGCGAGTTTTACAACGCTGACTTGGCCCCCAGAGAAGGAAACGGCAAGCTGGAACAATACGTTCAGCAGATGACATTGTCCCAGGAGGTGATTATCAGACCCATTACCCCGGCCAGCGGAGCCGATAACGCCAAGGACATAAAAGTGGACATCAAAGAGGGGCAAACCGGCTCGCTGATGTTCGCCGGCGGTGTTTCCAGTGACTCAGACGTTATCGGTCAGGTGATTCTGGAGCAGCGCAATTTCGATATTACGGACTGGCCGGAAAGCTTCGGAGAATTCATCACCGGTAATGCTTTCAAAGGAGCCGGGCAAACTTTGAAAGTTGCGCTGGAACCGGGGACCGTAGTCAGCCAGTATTCGGTTTCGTTCACCGAACCATACTTCAGGGACAAACCCGTTTCACTTAATTTGTCAGGCTCAAGCTGGGAAAGAGAAATAGAAAGACGCGGTGACCACAGGCTATACGATGAAAGCAGGACTAAGGGATATGTAGGATTTGAGAAACGATACGAGGACAAGTGGCGAAGGAGTATCGGATTTAGAGCGGAAAATGTTGAAGTTGACAGTATCTATATACAAGCGCCGAAAGAGATAAAGGAAGTCGAAGGCTATACCTTCCTCACCGGGGTAAGGTTCGGCATCGGAAGGGATTTGAGGGACGACATATTCAACCCGAGCAATGGTTATAGGTTTAATATCGGTTATGAGCAGGTCGCCGGCAATGAGACTTTCGGAATATTGCAGGGAAACATTGTAGGATTCAGAACCCTTCACGAGGATTTAGCTGACCGAAAAACTGTTCTGGCGATGAAGCTTCTTGGAGCAACGTCGTTCAGCTATGCACCACCTTTTGAAAGATTTTACGCCGGCGGAACAGGCACTTACGGTCTCAGAGGTTTTGACTATCGAGGCATCAGTACAAGAGGTTTGCAGACTAATGTGGTCAACCCGCAAAGGAAAGACCCGATAGGCAGCGAGTGGATATTTTTAGCAAATGCCGAAGTGGCGGTTCCCGTTATAAGCGACAATCTTTCGGCTTTGTTTTTTGTGGACAGCGGTGCGATAGATACGGGCAGCTACCGCGCTGCGATCGGAACAGGCGTACAGATACTGATCCCCCAATGGTCCGGGCCGATACCCATGAGATTCGAGTTTGCCGTGCCGTTTATGAAGGACGACGAGGATGAAACCAGAGTATTCAGCTTCTCTATGAGAGGACTGTTTTAAATTGATTCCGCCTTTGGCGGATGTACAACTGTAATATTGAATTATGAATAAGAAATAAATCTGGAAAGGGTAATTTATGAAATTCAAGACGATACTTTTAGGTTGTTTGGCGGGTGCGATTATTCTGGCGACGGGTTATGAATATCTTCAGGCCCAGCCGAATGTTACCGGGCCGGCTTTGAAGATAGGAATAGTTAGTGTCCACAGTGCACTGCGTAATTGTAAGGCAACTATCAAGTTCAGAGAAAGATTGATTGCAGAAAAGGTCAAAATGGACTCAGAGGAAGATGCACTCGATAAAGAAAGCAAATCACTGGCAGGCAGTCTCAGGGCATTTAGACCCGACAGCAGTGAATATATGGAAACATTTCAGAAGATGGTGCGAACACAAAGTGAGCTCAAGGCCCTCCAGGAGGTTAATCCCCGTCGAAGTGCGTTAAAACAAATGCAATGGACACAAAAGGTTTATAAAGAAATACTTCGCATAACCAAGGAGCTGGCAGCGAAAAAGGGGCTGACTCTGGTACTCGGAGCCGATGAGCCTGAATTTCCTTTCCAGAGATATGACGAGCTCGTAATGACCCTGAGCACTCATAAAGTGCTTTATCATAACGGGTGCGTGGACCTTACCAATGAGGTAATAGCCCAGTTGGATAAAATGCAGTCAACACTTGGAATGTAAAGATACAGAATGGACATTCGGTGCCTTATGCTGGAACGAAGCGGTTTTCGGTTAGTTCGGTATTAGATGTACAAAAAAGTATCTGTTTAAGAAAGTGAGCGACGGGTTGTGAATTAATCAATTACTGTAATTTTTCATTTCGGTGTTTGATTTAGCCCGTGGTTTTCTAAAGTAGCAAATGAGTTTAACAATTGCACAATTAGCAAAGCGGCTTAGGGCCGACCCCGATAAAATCGGAAGCAGTTCATCCGGCGTTCTATCAAAAGCAATAACGGGAGTAGGCCCGGTCAAGACGGCCGGCGAAAATGAAGTTACTTTCGTTTCAGATGATAAACATCAGGCAGCTCTTGAGGATTCCAGCGCCGGCGCAGTTATTATTCCCAAACGTATCGAGGGTTTAGACAAACCGCAACTGGTCGTCAAAAATGTCAACGTCGCTTTAATAGAAGTGCTGAGTATTTTTGCGCCTAAACTAAAGGCAGTTACGCCGGGGATTGATCCAACTGCCAGGCTTGGACAGAATATCAAGATAGCCGAAGGTGTTTCCGTTGACGCATACGTAGTAATTGACGATGGTGTTGAAATCGGCCCAAATAGCGTAATCGGCAGCGGATGCAAAATAGGTGAGAATTCAAAAATCGGTAACAACTGCCGGCTTGACAGTAATGTGGTTATGTATCATAACTGCCGTTTAGGCAACAATGTTGTCATTCAGGCAAACAGCACGGTCGGCTCGACCGGCTTTGGTTATACATTTATCGAAGGAGCACACAGGCTTATTCCGCACAACGGTGGTGTTGTAATCGAAGATTTTGTCGAGATAGGTGCGAATTGCTGCATTGACAGAGCCAAATTTGATAATACTATAATAGGAACCGGCACAAAGTTAGATAACTTTGTTCAAATAGCCCATAACGTAATCATCGGTAAATGCTGTCTAATAGCAGGGCAGACCGCCATCGGCGGTAGTAGCAGGCTCGGTGATGGCGTTGTTCTGGGTGGTCAGGTCGGTCTGAAGGACAATATTGAAATAGGTGATGGAGCAATGATTGGCGCCCAATCCGGAGTCACTCAGGACGTGGCAGCCGGACAAATACTGTTTGGCACCCCGGCGCTCCAAACGAAAGAGGAATTTCGGATAATCAGTGCAAGGAGACGTTTGCCCAATATGGCAAAGCAGATAAAGCAACTAATCAAGAGGGTAGAAAGACTTGAAGCTGCAGAAAACGATAAAGAATGAAGGCAAGATGCACGGTCTTGGCTTGTTCGGAGGAGAAGAAACAAAGCTTGTTTTTCGACCCGCTCCTGCGAATTCCGGAATAACCTTCATTCGTACCGATGTCCCTGAACCGGTACGGATTAGTGCCGTTGCTCCCAATATAGCCAAACGCAGCCGCCGGACGACGATTAAAAAAGGTGCTGTTAGCATTGAAACCGTCGAACATTGTCTTGCCGCAGTCAATGCGCTCGAGATTGACAATGTTGTCGTAGAAGTTAACGGCTCAGAATTACCGTCCCCCGACTGCAGCAGTGCCGAGTACTTCAATGTCCTTAAACGCGCAGGATTGGTTGAGCAGAATGTAAGCCGCAAAGAATTTGTTATCCAGAAGCCCGTAACTATTACCGCCGGTGATGCCTGTGTTTACGCCCTGCCGTATTCGGATGACGGATTAAATCTGACTTATGACCTGGATTACGGCGGTCACACCGGTATCGGCAGGCAGATTTTCAGTTGTCGTCTTACGCCGGAGAGCTTCGAGAAAAATCTGGCACCGGCCCGGACCTTTTTACTCGAAGCTGAAGCCAAGCAGTTTCAGAACCGGGGAATGGGGACACACATCAGCCCCAGAGATATTCTGGTTATTAACTCAGACGGACCTATTAAAAACAGTTACAGATTTCCAGACGAGTGTGTCCGGCATAAGATTGTTGATTTAATCGGAGATCTTGCCCTGGTGGGACGAGCAATCAAGGGCAGAATTGTTGCTTATAAGAGCGGCCATTCGCTTAACCAGCAGCTCGCAAAGAAATTATACGAAGCGGCCCAGCAGCAGGAGCAGATGGCCAGGTTCGGAACCGATGCGCTGTTGGATATTCGGCAGATTACGAAGATTCTGCCGCACAGATACCCATTTTTATTAGTGGACAAAGTAATCGAAATCGAAGGTCATACTCGAATAAAGGGCATAAAAAATGTAAGTTTTAACGAGCAGTTTTTCCAGGGCCATTTCCCCGGAACTCCTATTATGCCGGGAGTTCTTATCGTTGAAGCAATGGCACAAGTCTCCGGATTAATGTTTGCGCAGAGGCTGGAACATACCGGTCAACTGGCAATGCTGCTCAGTATGAATAACGTAAAATTGCGAAAACCCGTTGTTCCCGGCGACCAGCTTATTCTTACGGCAGAGACACTCAGATTGAGGAAAAGAACTGCACATTGTCGGTGCAAGGCGATGGTCGGTGATACGATAGTTGCCGAAGCTCAAATCAAATTTATGCTCGTTGACGACGAGAAAGTATAGAAACTTTTGTTAAGGTGATAATTCTTAGTTATTATCTAAAACCGATATGCGAATCTACCAATAATTGTCGGAGGTAAGAGAAAAATAATGGAATTACAGATACATCCAAGAGCAGTAATTCATAAAAACGCCGAGCTGGCTGACGAAGTTAAGGTCGGGCCCAATTGTGTTATTGAAAGCGGAGTCTCAATTGGGGCAGGTACTATACTCGAGGCCAATGTGGTGATTAGCAAGGACGTCAAAATCGGAGAAAATAATCATTTTTTCCCGAATTGCGTGATTGGTTGCCGGCCGCAAACGCTGGATTTGGGCTTAGACGCCGAAATCGGCAGGCTTGTGATAGGCGATGGAAACGTAATTCACGAACAGGTAACAATCCATCCGGGTATGCATCCGGGGACACAAACGCAAATAGGTAATAATAATTTTATCATGGTCGGCGCGCACATCGGACATGACTGCATTCTTGGAGACAAGATTGTTATGAGCAATCTTGTTCAGATAGGAGGTCACTGCAAAATCGAGAACGGAGCCTGGTTCAGCGGTCTGTCCGGGGCGCATCAGTTTGTTACAATGGGCAAGTGGTGCTACGTTGCGGGCCTGGCAGGGATTAGCCGGGACATTCCGCCTTTTCTGACCATCAGCGGACATAATCCACCTAAAGTTCGGGGTGTTAACAAGCGAGGCTTAGACCGGGCCGGCCTGAATGAACAACAGCAGGAGCGAATATTCGAAGCATATAAAAAACTCTATCGTCAGTCTGGTTCGTTGCTGGAGAATGCAAAGGCCCTGGCCCGGGAGAACGGACTCGATGAAAATGTTCAGGCGATGATTGACAGCATTAACAAAAGCAGCAAGCATCAGTACGGCAGATATCTCGAGACGTTTAGATGATATAAAGTGTGAATGTCATTAACCGCAGATAGTAAAGTCTGGCATGGAAGCAAAACAGCAAACCAAAGGTAAACAATGCAAAAAACGAAAGTGAGAACTGCTGTTATCGGCGCAGGAAAAATGGGGGCCATACACGCCAAGGTCTATGACCAGTTGGAGCAGAGTGATTTTATTGCCGTGGTCGATATCGACGCCGACAAGGCACGGACCCTGGCCGAGCAATATAACTGCTCGGCTTTTTCCGATTATACCGATATCCTCGGCAAGGTTGACGCGGTAACGATTGCAACTCCAACGGTAACGCATCTGAATCTGGCAAAAAAGTTTATCAAAAATAATATCGCGGTACTGATTGAAAAGCCGCTTACGGCAAATGTCACCGAAGGCAAACAGATTGCTGAGCTTGCAAACAAGCACAACGTTGTTGCCGCTGTGGGTCATTCCGAGAGATGTAATCCCGTTGTTCAGGCCATCAAAAGACTCGATATCGAGCCGAAATTTATCGAGTCCAACCGAATCAGCCCTTATCCGTTCCGCTCGACGGATGTCGGCGTTGTGCTGGATGTGATGATTCACGATATAGATATTATCCTGTCCCTGGCCGCCAGTAATATCACCAAAATAGACGCAGTAGGTCTCGGTGTCATCGGAGAAAAAGAAGATATCTGTAATGCGAGAATTGTTTTCGATAACGGCTGCATCGCGAACGTTACCGCTTCGAGACTTGCCCTGAAAACGGAAAGAAAGGTTCGCCTGTTCAGCCGGCAGGTGTATGTGAG
>CAZWME010000155.1:0-1811 GCA_964634515.1 uncultured Pirellulales bacterium
AGGCCATGTCCTTTTTTATGCAACCCCACCTACCCATTTCTCGGATGAACCAAAAGAAGGACTACAAAGAAATTATTGAACTGCTACACAAGCATGGGGCTACAGAATGATTACGTTGTGATTGGGTGATATTTATAGTCAAATGAAAACCGAGCAGGTTTTATATGCCTGCCCGGGTTGGGTGTGTTTAGAATAGCTTTTCGCAAAAGGAATTTTTATTGTGCCTGGCTTATAGTTCGCTGGGCTTTGCGCATGCGTCGGCGGTTTTTTTCCGATGGTTTTTCATAATAAGCGTTGCGTTTCATATCTCTGATTAGCCCCTCTTTTTCGCACAGCTTTTTAAAACGTCTTAACATTGACTGTACTGATTCACCGGCACGCGATTTAACTTTCAGCATAAAAACCAAAAACCTTTCCTGTGCTTATAAATCTTATTACAAGCAATCTCAAAATAATATTACGTATTTAATTCGTCAAAAAACGTTAGTTTGATTACTTTAAGGTATATTTTTCAGTATTTCAAGCCAAAAAATGTCAGCTTTCGGTTTTTGCTGAAAATTGCTGTTTTTGGTCGATAAATCTGAAAAATTGTCAAAAAAAAACTTAAATTTGCCATAAGTTGAGGATTTCTTGAGAGATATGGACAAATATGTTAAAATAAAGCGGTAATTTTTGGAGGTATATCGTATTTGGAGAAATTTCGTCAGACTCTAAAAGTAAGAAAAGAGCGAGCGATTCTGGTCGCCGCAATCCAACGCCGCAGCGATGTGGCGGGTGATTTGTCGGAACTAACAGCCTTAGCTGAGAGCGCCGGGGCTGTTGTCGTGGACAGATTCCAGCAGAAAATCCGCACAATAAATCCAGCCACATATATCGGCAAAGGCAAAGCCAGCCAGCTTTCCGACAAGGTTAAGCGATTCAAAGCCGACGTTGTGATATTTGATAATGATCTGTCTCCGGGGCAAATCCGTGAGCTTGAGAAGATTGTCGAAGTAAAGGTACTTGATCGCAGCGAGCTTATTCTGGATATATTCGCCACCAGAGCAAAAACCACACAAGCCAAATTACAGGTCGATTTGGCCCAGTTGGAATATACCTATCCACGATTGGCCCGTATGTGGTCGCACTTAGACAGTGTAGCAGGGGTTGGCGGGGCAACGGCCGCAGGTGCGGTCGGTGGTATAGGAACCAGAGGGACGGGCGAGCAGCAGTTGGAGATCGACCGGCGATTAGTCAGCAAAAGAATCACGGAACTAAAACGTGAACTTGCAAATATCGACAAGCGGAGGGTCCGTGAAATTGACGGGCGGAAAGGATTATATAAAATATGCCTGGTCGGCTATACCAACTCGGGCAAAAGCACACTTTTGAATACTCTTACTGAGGCTGGTGTCTTTGTCGAGGACCGACTGTTTGCAACGCTTGATACTCGAACAAGAAAATGGTCGCCGGCAAAAGGTGTTGAGGTGCTGTTAAGTGATACTGTCGGCTTTGTGAAAAATTTGCCACATCAATTAGTCGCCTCATTTAAAGCAACTCTGGAAGAGGCCGTTAATGCTGATTTACTCCTGCATATTATCGATGTGGCAAATCCCGATGCTCTAAAGCAAATCGGGTCTGTAAATAAGGTTCTCAAGGAAATAGACTGCGGCGAAAAACCTGTTTTGGAAGTATTTAACAAGGTCGATGTTGTCAGGGAAATCGGCGACCTTGAGATACTTCAGACGCTATACCCCGATGCGGTAAGTATATCAGCCAAAACCAGCTACGGTCTTGAGGAATTGAGCGAAGCTGTCACTTCAAGATACAGG
>CAZWME010000155.1:1821-8516 GCA_964634515.1 uncultured Pirellulales bacterium
GCTTTGAGCTTGTGCTTCGGGTCGTAAGCAGCCAGTCGAACGGCAAGGTTCAGAGTTTTCTGCGAGCGCACGGGCGGATTATCAACGAACAATACCAGGACAGCTCCGTTCTGATTGAAGCCAGACTTGGCCGGAACCAACTGCCCGAACTGAAACGACTGCATCCTGAGGATATTGAAATCATTGACGCGTGAAGTAAATCTCGTGAAACAGGAATAGTGTCTTGTGTTTTACAGATTTACTTTGACGAAAATATTAGTTTTGTGATAATAGGTTGATATTTCATAAAAGAAGCTCACGATATATACTGGAAAATACATCATTGTTTCACAAATTATATTTATTTCTAATTAGCGTGAAATTTCAAGAAATGTGTATGATAAAGCCGATTATTAACAATTAGCAGGCTCTGGAGAAATGTATGGCGAGAATTCTCTCGGACGAAGAAATTGCTGCGCTTTTACAGGAGCCAAAACAGTTGACGCACAACTGGGAAACTCGGCTTCGACCGAATCCGAAGTCGAATTTTAAGTTTACTCAGCGTGACTGTGAGATTGAGGGTAAGAATGGGCACATATTTCGGATTATAATACGGCATAATATGGTAAACCCTTTAGATTTTTCGATAATCCTTATCTTTCGCGACGAAGATGGAGCAGAATTTAACCTTTGTCGATATAATGGTAAACATCCGTCACAACATACGAACAAATTGGAAAAGGCTGAAGGGCTTCCTAATTGCAGTTTTCGTAATGCGTTTCACATTCATACGGCAACGCAACGGTATCAAGAAGAAGGATTGAATATAGATGGTTACGCAGAAGTTACAAATGAATAATCTTCATTTGATACTGCACTGCATACATTTGTAAGAACAAATGGCTTTTCAGTACTTGGTGATGAACCTTCGCTTTTTGATGTTTAAGGAGAACCAAAATGAATGTCGCTGAACTCCAAAAAGAATTCAAACGAAAGGTTTGTGAGGAAATCGATGTTGAGTCAGAAGGTTTGGCACGGTTTGTTGTTTACACGCCTTTTATGTTTGATGATGGTGACCATTTTGTGATTATTCTTAAAAAATTAGCCGACCGCTGGATTCTTACAGACGAAGGTCATACCTTTATGCACATGAGTTACGATGAGATTGATGTTTCTCACGGAACACGAAAGAGCATCATTGACCAGACCCTTCTAAATTTTAACGTTGTTAACGAATCAGGTGAATTTTGCTTAGAGGTACCTAACGAAGCATTTGGCGATGCTCTTTTTTCGTATATTCAGGCACTAGTGAAAATCAGTGATATTACATATTTGACGCGAGAGCGTGTGAGATCAACCTTTATCGAAGATTTCATACATCTGCTCGAAGATAAAATCCCAGCCGAGCGGCGTCTGTTAGATTATACTGATCCGTACAAAGATCCCGATAAAATATATCCAGTTGATTGCAGAGTAAACGGGATGAAGCGGCCTTTATTTATTCTTGGTGTTAATAATGACGCGAAATGTCGGGATGCGACCATTACCATGCTTCAGTTTGAGAAATGGGGTCACGACTTTCGAGGTGTTGGTGTTTTTGAAGACCAGACACAGATTAACAATAAAGTTTTGGCACGTTTTTCAGATGTGGCAGGAAAGCTCTTTTCTTCCCTCGGCGCAAAAGATCGTATATACAAGTATTTAGAAGAGACGTTGTAGCGCAGTTTATGGTGGAAAATTATCTACGTTGTTTCCGACAACAGAGTGAAATTCAGAATTAAGCATCAAAATTAAAATTCCTACGAATGGCCATTCTAATAAGTATAGTGTGAAAGTGCTGATGAACCTCACTTTTACTGTTTGGTTTTGGTGTGATGGAGTTGTGAGGAAGGCAGCGATGCTCAATAAGGATGTATATTTTCCTTGATTTCCGGGCACAAAAAGTATATGGTTTCTTTGTGGGTGACAAATCGTGTTCTAAGGAACTACATGTGCGATATGGATGATAGAAAAGGCTTTACCTTAATAGAACTGTTGGTAGTAATTGCTATAATTGCGGTTTTAATGGCCATATTGATGCCATCTCTCCAGGCGGCCAAGCGGTTGGCTTCAAGTTCAGCCTGCCTTTCCAACGAGAAGACCCTGTTAGCCGCATGGATAATGTACGCCGATGACAACGATGGCTGGCTGGTCAGTAACAGGGCCTGCTACGATAGCGCCACCGATACAGTCCCCTGGGTTCATCGGCCAAAGGATGTAAGCGGCAACGATCTGTCCAATAGTCCGGCACCATCGAGTATAATGAAAGAGGATCGCTTTCGCGGGATCCAGGCCGGGACCTTGTGGGAGTATGTCAAGGACGTTGATGCCTATCACTGTCCTGGTGACAACAGAAGAAGTACGCAGCAGCCCCCGCGTGATTGTTGGCGCAGCTATAGCATTAGTTATGCCTTTGGGTTTGATCCAATTGACGAGTATCAAGGCCAGGCGTATCGAAAAATGCAGGAAGTCAGAAATGGGGCTCAATATTATGTTTTTGTTGAGGAAGAGCACAATGGCAGCCGTTACGGAGAAAACGAAGGAGGATGGCATCTGCTGGGCCGAAATCTCATGAGTCCAGGCTCGTGGGCATTCTATGATCCGTTAGCTTCTTACCACTTAAAGTCGAGCACGTTCGGATTTGCCGACGGGCATGCAAGCCGGCGCAAATGGATGGATAAGCGGACCCTTGAGTTTATTCAGACGAACAAGGACAATCCAAGCTCCCATTCGGGCATTAATACCCCTTCACCCGGTAACGAAGACCTGCGTTGGTTGATCGAACACTTTTGGTCGAAAAAACGTGTAAATTAATTAAACTGATACGAGGTATTATTTCCTTGTAAAAAGTTAGCTCTGCATTGAAATCTAAAGGTGCGATATGGATGAAAGAAGAGGATTCGTACTAAGTAGGGAAGCACTTTGCAGAGCAGGGTTCACACTTATCGAACTGTTAGTGGTGATTGCCATCATTGCTCTTTTGATGGGAATTCTCCTGCCCGCCCTCAGTGCCGTCCGTGAACAGGGCCGACGAGCTGTTTGCGCTGCTAACGAGAAGAATATGGGACTGGGATTGCGACTATATGCTAACGACAATGACGGTAAGCTGCCTCTTAATGAGGTGGATCGCTGGTTGTTCGACGTTTCATACTGGACGACGGACATTATTTTGCGAACCGGCGCTTTCGACAGGCATATCTTTTACTGTCCTTCGTGGTCTCAGCGGGACAATATTATCTTCTGGCGTTATGGAGAGAATCTTCCGGCGGGGACGCCGGAGAGCTACGACCGAGCTGAACCGGCGACTGAATCAACCCGTAAGAATTATCACAGGATTATGGGATACTTCTGGCTCATCGATACGGTCGCGGGCAGACAAAACCCGCCTATGAGTCCGAATAATCAGCATAAGGAATGGGTCAGGTCCCTAATCGACACGAAGAGATCTGCCGCGACGGTTGAGCTTATTACCGATGTCACTGCAAGTAATGGGGCGGACAGGTTACAATCCGATTTTACCAAGGCGACCGGCGGATGCTGGTCACGCTGGCAGGTCTATGACAGAACGAACCATATAAAAGGAGGGGCCCAGGCTTCCGGGAGTAATGTCCTTTTTGTTGATGGGCACGTTCAGTGGCGGAATTTCAATGAAATGGAACACCGCTGGTTCTGGCAGAGTAATAGCAATCCCTGTTTCTGGTGGTAAAGCAAACCCATGTGAAGTTTGCATGCAGCTTATTGCCGCTCACCTTATGCGCAGTGTGGTGCTTACTTATCTTCTTCTTTTTTACCGCCAAGCAGCCCGCCGAGTCCTTTGAGAAGGCCATCGGGTTTCTTCAAGGCATCTTTGATTTCCTTTGGGACTTTATCACCGAGCTTTTCATCTATTTGTTTTCCGAGCTGACTGTCGATCTCATTGGCAAGCCTGTCTTTTCCGGCCTGAACGAGCGCCTTTTTGAATTCTTCCGTCAGGCCCTTGACATCAAAGACAAGACGCGGTTCGGTGACAGGGCCGACAACTCGAATTGTTGTTTTAAGCTCTTTTAAGGCATCGAACGCCTGAGAGGTTGTATCGGAGCCTAAACCCAGGACACCCTTTCCCTGACCTTTGGCTTTTAGGTTGCTGATGGCAATATCCAGAGTAAGGTTGATGGACTCATTCGTAGCTGTCCCGCTGAATTGACCTGAAGCAAGACCTGATGTGAACATCAGGCCCGCGTTATTGCTGAGACCTGATTGTATTTTTGACATATCGAAGCTGTTAAAATTTCCGGAAAGTTTGGGAGTTTGGTCTTTTGTGCTATAGTCGATTGTAACATTTAAAGAGGCAGGCGTATCATATGAGGTCATCTCGAATGTAATAGGAAGTTTAGCCGTTTTGGGAGAGTCACTCAAGTTCGTCAGGAGAACTTTACTGTTGCCGAAGATGGGCCATGCTATCTGGACTTTGTCAAATATGGCTTTTTTGGCCATTATTCGAGGTGATGCCGGAACGATAGCCCTGGCCTTAAGATATTCAAGATACTTTTGCGGTATTTGTTTTACTTGATTTGCTGTATCCTTATCATCGGCTTTCGGCAGCCATCTGCGGAGTTTTTGCAGCTTTTCTTTCAGGGCTTTTGCATCTTTTAAATAAGTATCGAGCTTGGCAAAATCGATATTCTCGAGCTTAAAGTCATTAGAGTCAAATATGGGTGGCTTTTCCTGAGTATTGGATTCAGGGATAGTGCCCGGGGTCGAACGCTGCTGGTCGAATTTGATATTGGACAGTTCCACCTGCTCCATTACCAGTTTGCCGAGAAGCAGGTTGTAAAGGCTCGCATCGGCAGCAACTTTTTCGACAGAGAGTTGATTGTTTTGAGGTTTCTGGGGGTCAGTAACCTGTATCCCAGAGGCTGATACAGAACCTGTCAGGGCTGAAAGATTGAGGCTTTCGAGATTCACTTCGGCGCCATTGGCCTGAGTCATTTTTAAAGAGGCATAATCCTTTATTGTGCTGTCTTTTATTAAATATGTCACTATCACTGAACCGACGAGGACTATAGCGGCCAAGGCGACGCCGGCCTTTCGGATATACTTTGTTTTTGCGGTAAAGAGCGATTTGGCGTCTTTGGTGCGTTTGCCAATCAGCAACCTGTCCATGATGCGCACCCAGCGATTTGAATACCATTTTTTGAACTTATCAGAGCCTTCTTCGAATTTTAAGAGCTTACGGCGAAAACCGATGACTGAGCGGGCCATTAGCAGACCGACAATGGCGCCTATAATTGGCCCGAGGACGATGGCACCAGTTACCGAGTACCTGTTGAAATCTGTTATTCCTATCAGTGGGACGGATTCCAAGAATCCCAATACAAAAGACAGATGGGCCTGTATCCATGCGCCCACGTGATACAACACCGGTGCGGCTGCGAAGCAGAGACTCTTGGCTAATGCGCCCGACAATATAAACAGGCCTGTGTGAATATTCAAGATGAGCATCACTATCACTATTGCGGTGTGAAGGCCGGACCAGCCCGGGATAAGGCCAAAGCAGAAACCCAGCATTATCGACAGGAAGATAATGGGTGGGGAGACGCCGCCCCGGAGTACTGCTAAAAGTTTACGGATGAATTTTGGAAGAATCATATCTCCACCCCTTTCTGAAAAATAATACACTCTGTTCTCTGTTCATACCCGCCGGGAGATTATTACACATCAAAAGGAAAGGCAAATATTAAATTAAAACTTTTTCTGTAATTGTTTTAATATAGAGCGTTTTAATTATCATACTTAAGGTTTTGTGGACGGCATTTAAAAATCAAGGAAGGGTCTTCTTGGCTCGGCGGCGGCCATTTGTTTCTTCCATGCCTCGAAGCGGGCCTTAACTGAGGCCAACACTTGCGGCTTTTCTTTTGAAAGGTCGTTTTTTTCGCCGACATCTTTAGAAAGATCGAACAGGCCTGAACCACGTGACGATTCGACCCATTTGAAATTCCCTACCCGTGCGGCCTTATTGCTGCGGCGCTGCCAGAACATTTCCTTACGAGGCGACTTTTGTTTGCCGGCCAGAACCGCTGTCATGTCGAAGCCGTCAAGCGGAACGCCTTTGGGCGGGCTGGTACCTGCGGTGCGGCAGAGCATTGGAAAAATCTCCATAGAGGTAAGGAATTCGTTGCATACGGTTCCAGCCGGTATCATATCCGGCCAGCGGCAAATGGCGGGCACACGAATTCCACCTTCGAACATGTCACCTTTGTGACCGCGTAATGGATTATTATCTGCGGCGCCACCTCCACCATTATCGGAGAAGAAGATGACGATGGTGTTATCCGCCTGCCCTATCTCTTCCAGGGCATCAAGCATTTGACCAATGCTTTCATCCATATAAGTAACAGCGGCCATATACCTCAAGCGCTTTGCTCTTTTAGTATTGGAATCTTTCGGGTCGTACTTGCCGTAGTGCTTGCGGATGTATTCCAAAGGTGCCTGTACGCCGGGACGGGGGCGATTCAGATTGGAGGCGCCGTGCGGTGCGTTAAACGGCATATAGCAGAAAAAGGGTCTGTCCTTATGCTTTTTAATGAATTGCAGTGCTTCCCGCCGGAAAAGATCCGTGGCGTATGTGCCTTTGTCCTCGGTGCTCAATTCGTTACCTCGCCGCATCGAGTGTACCCCGTATCGCTCATGGGTCCAGT
>CAZWME010000156.1:0-8470 GCA_964634515.1 uncultured Pirellulales bacterium
CAGATTCTTCCTACCGGCGTATGCACATACGAGCATGTGGTTTCTAACGTTCCCCATGATCAGATTGTGGAGAAAGCCATCGAAGTTCGCGGCCTGAAGATAAAAGTAGCGAAAATAGATATTCCGGTGCCGCATAGTCCCGCATTTGAAGGTGAGCGTATCCGCAAAGAAGATATGCACTGTGAATTTGGAGGCCAGAGAACGCCAGCTTTTGAGTGGCTTCGAATGGCAGAACTGGCCGATGTTGAAGACGGCAAAGTGGAGGTAAAAGGGCCGGATGTGGATAAGGTTAAAGAAGGAGGAAGACTGCCGTTGGGCGTTGTTGTTGAAGTGGCTGGCAGAAAAATGCAGGCTGATTTTGAGCCGGTGCTGGAGCGCCAAATTCATACATTTATGAATGAAGCCCAGGGACTATGGCATATGGGTCAGCGGGATATTATCTGGGTGCGAATCAGTAAAGACGCTGCTAAGGCGGGATTTAAGCTCGAACATATCGGCAAGCTTCTGCATGCAATGTTTCATGAAAACTATTCGAATATTCTTGATAAAGTTCAAATCAAGATATTCACGGATGAGAAGCAGGTTCAAAAGTTACGTGAGCAGGCGGCTAAGGTATATGCCGAGCGCGATTCGCGTCTGGCTGGTATGGCGGATGAGGATGTAGATACCTTTTATTCGTGCACGCTGTGCCAGAGTTTTGCCCCGAACCACGTATGTGTAATTTCACCGGAGCGGCCCGGTTTGTGCGGGGCTTATAGCTGGCTGGACTGCAGGGCCGCATACGAGATAATTCCAACCGGGCCAAATCAGCCCATATCGAAAGGTAAGTGCATTGAGCCGACCATAGGGCAGTGGGACAAGGTAAACGCTTTTGTTCTTAAGACCAGCGGCGGCAACGTCGAGCGAATGAGCCAGTACAGTATGATTACCGACCCAATGACCTCCTGTGGATGCTTTGAGTGTATCGCCGCCGTACTGCCCTCAACGGGAGGAATA
The DNA here is from genome assembly GCA_964634515.1 of uncultured Pirellulales bacterium. Classification (GTDB taxonomy): domain Bacteria; phylum Planctomycetota; class Phycisphaerae; order Sedimentisphaerales; family Anaerobacaceae; genus NIOZ-UU13. The sequence continues at coordinate 997 of CAZWME010000156.1, forward strand.
ATGATTGTCAACAGAGAGTTTCCTGAAATGACGCCTTGCGGGATGAAGTTTTCGACACTCGCAGGAACAGTAGGCGGCGGACAGCAGACGCCCGGCTTCATCGGGCATTCAAAGCACTACATCCTCTCAAGAAAATTCATTGCTGCTGAAGGCGGAATCAAAAGGATTGTTTGGATGCCTACTATGCTCAAAGAAGAGATTAAGGATGCCTTTATTAAAAGGGCGGAGGAGCTTGAAATCGGCAGTCAGGATTTCCTTGCCAGGATAGCAGACGAGAAGACAGCAACCACGGAGGAAGAGGTTCTGGAATTTATTACTAAAGCGGAGCATCCTATAAGTGCTTTGGAGCCGATGTTCTAAGACACGGACTGACACGGACGAAAACACGGGAACACTGACTGACACTGACGGGGACACGGATGAACACAGATCTGAGTCCTGTTTTGAAATTTGGAATATGCTGAAAGGGAAGGAAGGAAAGTTTTTATGGCGCTGACGGGATTGGAAATCTTCAAGCTCTTACCCAAAACCAACTGCAAAAAGTGTGGTATGCCGACTTGTCTGGCCTTTGCGATGGCCCTTGCACAGAAACGTGCAAAACTCGATGACTGTCCCGATGTTTCGCAGGAGGCAAAAGAAAAGCTTGCAGCGGCGGCTGCGCCGCCGATGTGTAAGGTTATATTTGGATGCGGTGATAATCAGGTGGTAGTCGGGCAAGAGACCGTAGTGTTCCGGCACGAAGAGAAATTTCATAATCCTACAGTTATAGCAGTAAGTGTCTCGGACAAATTGAAAGGTGAGGATTTAACAAAACGAATCGAGTCTATTAATGCGCTACAGTTCGAGAGGGTCGGAACCATGATAGCAGTTTCGGCCATAGCGGTTATTAATGATAGCGGTCAGGCGGATACTTTTGTACAGGTTGCTGAAACGGTGAAAAACTCCAGCAGTTTTGCACTAATTTTGGTTTCTGATTCACCAGAGGCGATGGCTGCTGCAGTAGCCAAGACCAAAGAAGCTGTGCCTTTGCTCACATCGGCGACAATAGATACAGATGAGGCAATGGTAAAGGTCGCTAAGGAGAACGGCTGTCCGCTTGTTGCAAAAGCTGAGTCAATCGAGGCCCTTGCAGATTTGAGTGAGAAAATCAAGGGCCAGGGAGTCGAAGATATTGTGTTAAACCTCGATGCCCCTGATTTGCGGGATAAGTTGTATAACCTCTCGAGGATGCGTGTTCTGTCATTGAAAAAGGTCTTCAGGCCTTTGGGTTATCCGACTATATCATTTGTTACTGAAGGCGAGCCAATCCAGCAAGCAGCTACAGCTATCAGCTTGATTTGCAAGTACAGTAGTATCGTAGTGGTTGATACTATTGAGCCATATGCGTTATTGGCTATGCTGACCGCTGTGATGAATGTTTTCAGCGACCCGCAGAAACCTGTTCAGGTAGAACCGAAGGTTTATGCTATCGGCGAACCTGATGAGAATTCTCCGTTTTTATTTACAACAAACTTTTCACTGACTTATTACACGGTGGAATCGGATGTCGAGGCCAGCAGAGTCCCGAGCTATATACTTGTAGTCGATACCGAAGGTACGAGTGTATTGACGGCTTATTCGGGAGATAAGCTCAACGAGAAAAAGGTGTCCGAAGCTATGGCCAAAAATAATGTGGACAAGCTTGTTAAACACCGAAAATTAATAATTCCCGGTTATGTTGCAGTGATGAGCGGTAAAATCGAAGAAGCCACCAACTGGGAAGTGGTGGTTGGCCCGAGAGAAAGTTCGATGATACCGAAATTTCTGCAGGAAGTCTGGAAATAGGACAGGACATCTGACTTCTCAGCGGTTGAAAAGTTGAGAAAGGGAAAATCGAAAATCGAAAAACAAAAATCGAAAGTCAAAGAATACACGGTTCATTTTGAGCCGAGCGGCTTGAAAGTAAAGGTTCGCAGCGGGACGATTCTGCTTAAAGCGGCTCGTCGGGCAGGTATTTATTTAAGCAGTATCTGTGGCGGAGACGGGTACTGCGGCAAGTGCAAGGTAATCATCGACCAGGGCGATTTTGAAAGCAGGCCAACCACATTACTTACCCACAATGAGACGAGAGAAAATGTTGTTTTAGCCTGCCAGACGAAGGTGCTTTCCGATATGACCGTGACAGTTCCGAAGTTCCACAGTCTGCAGACATGCCAGATACTTATGGACTCGGACGCCCATCGATTCAGCGAGCTGAGAGGTGAGCCGGCAGCGGGAGTATTCGAGTATGACCCGTTGGTTCGAAAACTGTGTCTTGAAATGACACCGCCGAGCGTTCAGGACCATACTGCGGACCACGAGCGTTTGTACATGGCTATAAGGCAAAAAATCGACGCCCCTATAATGCAAACCGGCATTCGCATTTTGCAAAAACTTCCAAATGCACTTTGTAAAGCGGATTACAAGGTTGCGGTAACAATAGGTCGTCGTGGCGGAACTACAGAGGTTATCGAGGTAGAGCCGGGAAGGCGATGTGAGACCAACTTTGCTGTCGCAGTTGACCTTGGCACGACTACCGTGGTAGCTCATCTTATCGACCTGACCATGGCCACGACAGTCGATACGGAAGCTAAGTATAACAGCCAGATAAATTTCGGTGAAGATTATATTCGTCGTATTATTTACGCGGAGGAAAATGAAGCGTATGATGAGATGCAGAATCGTATCGTGCACGATGTAAACGACCTGATTGTAACACTGGCGACAAGGCAGAAAATCGATTTGCGGGATATAACCGCAGTAATTTGTGCCGGCAACACGGCAATGGTGCATTTTTTACTGAATCTGGACCCGAGACGTATACGCAGAGAGCCTTATGTATCTTGTGCCGGTTTTGTGCCGCCAATCCGGGCAGCGGAAGTCGGTATTCAGATTAATAAACGGGGTTTGTTATATTGTCTTCCCAGTGTAGCAGCTTATATCGGAAGTGATATAGTAGCAGGTGTGCTGACGACGAGAATTTATACTAAAAAGGGAACCTCACTTTTTATTGATATCGGGACTAACGGCGAGGTGGTTCTCGGCAATCGCGACTGGCTGGCTTGTGCCTCGAGCTCAGCAGGGCCTGCATTCGAAGGAAGTGGTGTCAAGCACGGTATGAGAGCAGGAGCGGGAGCTATTGAAAAACTGAATATCCTCGATGACGGGACGGTGGAGTTTAAGACTATCGGTAACAAGCATCCGGTTGGGATTTGCGGGTCGGGGCTTTTAGACACACTCGCTGAATTATTTAAAAATGGAATTATAGACAGGACAGGAAAGTTCATAACTAACGGCCAGCAGAGATTGACAGAAGGTGACGAAGGTAAACAGTTTCAGATAGTACCCGCAGGTGACAGCCACCAGGAGATAGTAATTACCCAGGCGGATATCGATAATTTGGTTCGCTCCAAGGCGGGGGTTTTTGCCGCTATTAGCGTGCTTATGGAGTCGACGCAAACAAAAACAGAAGACCTTGATGCGGTTTATTTGGCCGGAGGGTTCGGGAATTTTCTGAATGTTCGGCAGGCAGTTACTATAGGGATGCTGCCGGATGTGGCGCCGGAGAAGATTCAATTTGTAGGTAACACATCAATCGCAGGAGCAAAAACAGTTCTGCTGAGCCGAAAGGCACTGGAAACAGCAGAGAAAAACGCACTAAGTATGACTTACGTTGATTTGATGAACCACCCTAAATATATGGATGAATTTATCAGGGCAAGTTTTCTGCCTCATACGGATTTATTATTATTTCCGTCGGTGGCTGGCAGTTTGAAAAAGCACGAAATTCGAAATCCTAAGCACTAAACAAATTTAAATGACCAAAATACAAAATTAAAAACGTTTTATTTTGAACATTTGACATTTGAATTTTGGATTTTATTTAAGATATGGCAACAACAATTGCAATAAGTGGAAAAGGCGGAACGGGTAAGACTACAATATCTGCTATGCTTATCAAGTTTCTACTGGAGGGGCAACCCGGCAGGGCGATACTTGCAGTGGATGCTGACCCTAATTCCTGCCTGGGCGCAGAGCTGGCAGTTGTGCCGGCCAGCACTATCGCAGAGATTCGCGAAAAGGCACGCTCGAAATCGCCCAGTAGCGGTGGTATGGACAGGGTGCGTTCGTTCGAATACGGTATCCAGCAGGTGATTACTGAGGCATCCGGATTTGATTTGCTTACTATGGGCCGGCCTGAGGGGCCTGACTGCTACTGTGCGGTTAATAATATGCTGCGAACATTTCTCGATAAGTTAAGCTCTCAATATCAGTTTGTTATTATAGATAACGAGGCGGGAATGGAGCACCTGTCGCGAAGGACCACTAACAACGTTGATTTACTATGTATTGTAGCAGAGAAGACTTCTCTCGGAGTGATTACAGTTAAAAGGATTTCCGAACTTGCTAAACAATTACCTATATCAGTAAAAGAAACAGCAGTTATATGGAATAAGGTAGATGTCAAATCCGGTGACGAATTACGGATAGAAGGAGTAAAAACTCTGGGAAGTGTACCTTATGACAAATCGATATTCGACGCTTCAATGAAGGGAAAGACAGTTTTTGATTTTGAAGGAAATAATCCTGCATTTGTGGCGGTACGGGAAATATTCGAAAACAAGCTGAATTTTAACAAAACGACAATGGATAAATAGTAATTAACAGGCAATATGGAGGTTTTTAAATGGCGGTTCCGGAAGTTACAGATGGTTTTACCGGCACAGTAAATAGAATTACACTCGGAGCGACCAAAGAAGAAGGGGGCACTCGAACCTCGACAGTAACAGTGGGCGGAGCACGGAATGTTGTCTATGGTGGCTCGATAGAGGACAAAAGTGAAAAACCGGTTATTGCTATTGATGTTCTTGACAGCAAGCCGAAAGATTGGCCTGATGTCCTGGCTGAAAACTATAAAGATGTGCTCGATAAGCCCGGCGACTGGGCTAAAAAGTGCGTTGAGCAGTTCGGGGCAGATTTGATATGTATCAAATTCGACGGTATTCATCCCGACAAGGCCGATTATGATGCCGGCCACGCCGTTAAAGTTACTCAGGAGGTGTTGAAGGCGGTTGGTGTTCCTCTTGTGCTTTGGGGTTCCGGAAATGATGAAAAGGATAACCAGGTTATGCCCAAGGTAAGCGAAGCTGCGAAAGGAGAGAAATGCCTGCTTGGCACCATTACAGAAGATAATTACAAGTCTTTGACAGCTATCGCCCTGGCTGATGACCATTTTCTCATAAGCGAGGCGCCTTTGGATATTAACATCGGCAAGCAGGTGAACATCCTGGCCTCGGATATGGGCTTTCCACTGGAACGGATAGTTTCGTTTCAGGATACCGGGGCGCTGGGCTACGGAATGGAGTATTCATATTCGATCCAGGAACGCCAGCGGTTGGCGGCACTTGGCGGCGATAAAATGATGGCAATGCCGGTTATCTGTGACGTCGGCTATGAATCCTGGCGGGCAAAGGAGGCCAAGCTCGTCGAAACACCAAATTGGGGTCCAACTGCTGAGCGGGGGCCGATGTGGGAGGTGGCTACCGCTATTTGCCTGTTGCAGGCGGGAGTTGATATAATTCGTATGCGACATCCAAAGGCGATTGCTACCGTCCAAAACTTTATCAATCAGATATGGCGGTAATTCTGTGTTGGAACTGAAAATTTCTAAAAGGAGATGTGTATGATACTAATTGGTGAAAGAATCAACGGGATGTTTTCAGATGTTAAAAAGGCCATTGCGGACAAAAATAAGCAGGTCATTCAGGAACTTGCTAAAAAGCAGACCGAAGCGGGCGCCAGCTATCTGGATGTGAATGTGGGAACCGCTGCTGCAGACCAGGAAGGGACGATGCAATGGCTTGTTGAAACCATACAAGAGACCTGCACAACAGCCTTGTGCCTTGATTCTCAAAAACCAAACGTTATCGAAGCAGGACTGAAAGTTATTAATGCTGATAATGGTGTTATGCTGAATTCGACGCCGCTGAATAAGAAAAGTGATGAGCAGGTCCTGGATAAATACATAGAAATGGCCAACCGGGCGGGACCAAAATCGAGTCTTATTGCCCTTGCAATGGATAAAAATGGTGTGCCTCAGGATGTTGATACGCGTGTAGCTCTCGCCGCAGAAATTGTGTCCAGGGTGATGGATTTGGGCTTTGATTCCCAGCGATTATTTATTGACCCTATTGTGTTGCCGGTCAAGGTGCCAAATGCCCAAACGCAGCCTGCCAATGTTCTGGCAGCAATTGACCAGATAAAGATGCTTTGCGACCCGGCCCCACATATGACAATGGGCCTGTCAAATATCTCCCAGGGAGCGACTGAAAGAAGCTTGATAAATCGAGTTTTTCTTGCTATGGCAGTTTCCCATGGTTTGGATTCGGCAATTGTCGATGTGTTGGACAATGACCTGGTTAATGTTGTGGCGACCTCTGAGATGCTGATGAATAGGCAAATATATTCAGACAGCTTCTTGAGGGCGTATATAAATATGAATAAAGCCTAACATAATGGAAAAAATATTTGAAGACAAGATACAAGGAGTTACCAGTGAAGCTTGACCCTACAAAGTTAAAAGATTGGCAGCTTGCGGAGGCAGCGGAGGAAACTGCGAAACCTATCAACCAGTTGGCTCGTGAGATGGGTTTGGAAGATGATGAGCTGATACCTATGGGCAGAAAGTTAGCTAAAATAGATTACAGACGAGCTTATGCGCGTTTGAAGGACGCCCCTTCAGCAAAGTATATTGATGTAACAGCCATTACGCCGACTCCGTTAGGTGAGGGAAAAACGACCACTGCCATCGGCCTGATAGAAGGGCTGGGCAAACTGGGCAGGCGCGTAGTAGGGGCGATAAGACAGCCGAGCGGCGGACCAACATTTAATATCAAAGGTTCTGCTGCCGGTGGCGGTCTTGCTCAGTGCATTCCAATGACGCCTTTTTCTATTCGCCTTACAGGCGATATCGATTCCATTACAAATGCTCATAATCTTGCTATGGTGGCCCTGACTTCCCGTATGCAGCACGAGAGAAACTATGACGACGCTCGGCTTGCAAGAAGTGATCTAAACAGGCTCGATATCAACCCCGAAAGAGTTCAAATGCATTGGGCGATGGATTTTTGCGCACAGGCCCTTCGCAATATCAGGATTGGTCAAGGCGGAAAAATGGACGGCTACGAGATGGACTCGGGATTCCAAATCGCCGTATCCAGCGAAGTAATGGCTATTCTGGCTGTTGCCAAGGATTTAAAGGACCTGCGAGAGCGGATAGCCAAAATAGTTGTGGCTTACGATAAGAAAGGTAACGAAGTTACCACTGCCGACCTCGAAGTCGATGGTGCAATGACTGCCTGGATGGTGGAGGCGATGAATCCGAATTTATTGCAGACCATTGAAGGCCAGCCCGTATTTGTGCACGCTGGACCATTTGCGAATATCGCTGTCGGCC
>CAZWME010000157.1:0-8467 GCA_964634515.1 uncultured Pirellulales bacterium
TCGGAGTTTTTTTTATTTTATCTGAGTTTTTTTCTGTAACAAAAACCCATATTTGTGCCTCTAAATAATAGACGGCTTAAAATTATGTGAGATGGAATATGAAAGAAGAAATATTATGGCGACGATTTCAAAAAACATTGTAATTGTAGTTTGTGTAATTTCCTGTGCTCTTATTGCAGGGGGTCCTCTTGCCGAGCCTACCGTAAAGGCCCAGCCAAAGGGAACTCCTCCAAGGAAAACCGAGCTAATCGATGACCCGTACAAAGACTCAACCATATTAGTTGAGGCGTTTGTCGTTGAAGTAAGACTTTCTGCACTATACGATTTGGGGGTGAGCCCTATCGGTGAAAAACCTAATTCGGTCTCGATAGACAATATTATGAGGTGTTTGCAAAATGAGGACAATGCAAAGATTATTTCTGGGGCTAAAGTAGCAGTTAAGCAGAGAGAACAGGGAGAAACCGAATCGGAGCAAATGATTTACTTAGAGCAGCAAAAACCAGCTAAAACAAGCGAAGCAAGTAAAAAACCGCCTGTTGTAAGGTCTCCACGACCCTATAAGTTTAGCAAAACCTTTCGGGCTTCAGCAAATATTTTATCTCACAACAGAATATATGTGAGTTTTAGCTTCACTGGGAATTCGATGGATAAGGTCCCGGCTAAGAATGGTATGCCACCTAATACTGTAAATTGGCAGTGGTCCGGTATGGTATGCCTTAATAGGGGTAAGGCAAGTATAGTCGGCGCGACACAAGATGAGAAAGAGGCGGTCTTTCTGATTCTTTGCGCTGACATCAGGGGTAGTTAGGCTTATGGAATCAGAATTAGCTGATAAATCAGAGTAACAGCATGCTACATTTCAACGCTTTCTTAGCTTAAAAACATGAAATAACGACAGGTTTTTTAGTATCACGCTTTTTTTTTACTTGATTGGATGACCTTTATGTGTATATAATCGTATAAAGCGTGAGGAGTTCTAAAGCAGTAATGAAAGCGCAAGAATGAAGCGGATGACTCTTGTTTTGCGAGACGGCGTATATGGGAAATGCCCTCTCAGGATACTATTTAGATAATAACCACCCTCCTTAAAAGGGCTGGATGCGTAATTTCGGATGCGCATCAATTCGTTATTATAGTGTAATTAAGTTTGGACAGCGAATCAAGAAGCGTGACCACCGAGCTGTTTTACCACCAAACACATGGTTTGGATATTAATTCAGGCTAAGCATTAGTAAGTTAATTCTTACTCAAATGCATTTTAGTTTCAGGCCCCTGCGGGTTCACACATTCCCTTTTCCTCCTTACCGCGGGGGCTTTTTATATTTTAACGATTTACACCGATTTTATAAAATTTTTGCAATATTTGGGGGGGGCAGAAACGTCTTTCCCCCCAGAGCAATAAACGACAGTATTTGTCTAAACTCTTTTTTCAGAAGGATTTTGTGACAAAAAGGTAAAAAGGAGGCACTAAAGGTATTCAGAGGCCAACCATTTCAAATGTGGACTGAGGACTAATTATTGAGGACACTTTCAAGGGAAGGTCGATAATATCAATTTCTGACCCGGCCGCCTTGTAATGATGAAAGGTAAGTGTAAATCCGGTAAAAAAGTAGTTATTGTAGTTCAGAGGCGTATCTGAGCGGGCTTACCTGAAGATTACAGATGAAAAACGACAATTGAGTAGATGGAAGGAAACGAAATGAACAGATTATCGACCTTGGTAATCAGTATTATTTTCTTGGCAGTACCGGCATCGATGGATGTATTCGGAGCCTCTGGCAGTGATTACTGGCCTACATGGCGAGGACGAGATCGTATGGGGATATCCGAGAAAGGTAATCCTCCATTGAAGTGGAGTGAAACTGAGAATATCAAATGGAAAGTGAAACTGACCGGAGACGGTTCCAACTCATCACACATTATATGGGAGGATAAGATATTCTTTCAGACAGCAGTTAAGACTGATGTGAAAGGAAAACCAGCAACATCTGCTACAAGCGGGAACTCGGGACGCAGGAGAGGTCCCGGCGGTTCGCCACCAACCAACGTCTATAAATTCAACCTTGTTTGTCTGGATCGAAATAACGGCAAGCAGCTCTGGCAAAAAACAGTCCGTGAAGAGTTACCTCACCAGGGGCACCATAATGACCACGGCTTTGCCTCGTTCACACCGGTAACGGACGGGAAACTTGTATGGGCAAATTTCGGCTCACGAGGGCTGCATTGCTTTGATACGGAAGGCAATCTGAAATGGAGTAAGGATTTGGGCAAGATGAACACGTTAATGGGCTTTGGCGAGGGCGGCTCATTAGCCGTAGCAGGTGATGCAGTAATTGTCGTCAGGGACCACGAAGGAGATTCATTCATTATCGCGTTGAACAAAGAGACAGGCGATACGATATGGAACAAGGAGCGTGACGAAGCTACTTCGTGGGCGACACCGTTTCCTGTCAAAGTGAACGGGAAAATTCAGGTTGTCGTTAGTGCAGCAAATCTGATTCGAAGTTACGATCTCAAGACGGGAGACATTGTCTGGCAGTGTGGAGGTCAGACTCGAAACGTGATTCCCACACCGGTGACGGGTTTCGGTATGGTTTATTGTGCGAGCGGTTTTCGAGGCAGCTCACTTCAGGCAATCGAGCTGGGTCGAACCGGCGACCTGAGCGATACCAATGCAGTTAAATGGCATGTCAAAGAAGCAACACCATACGTGCCGTCACCGCTTCTTTATGGCGAGAAGCTTTATGTCTGCTCGGTCAACAGAGGAGTCATATCCTGTTATAATGCCAAGACCGGAAAAGCATATTTCCTCAAGGAGCCGCTTGAAGATATAAGTGGAATCTACGCATCTCCATCGGCAGCGGCAGGTCGGGTTTATTTTGTCGGGCGAAAAGGGACAACCTACGTACTTAAACCCTCTAAGAAATTAGAGGTTCTTGCCGTAAACAAGCTGGAGGACAGGTTCGATTGTTCGCCTGCCTTTGTAGGTAACGAAATGTACCTCAAGGGCAAGGAGAACTTGTATTGTATAGCAGGCTCGAAATGAAAGCATGTTCCGAATTGATGCGGTATGATATTCCGTATATGATTATTTTTGGTTGAAAATAGTAAGTCTTTGAAGTATATGAGAATGGCTTAAAGAAGTTTTGTTGGAGGACAATGTAATGAAAGTACTAACATCTCTCAAGACAGTCTGTTTGCTTATGCTTATGTTTTTTTTGGTGTTTTCATCACAAGCATCAGCCGGACAACAAAAAAGAGGTATTGCAGGAGACTGGGAAATTAAAATGGACTTGAACGGCCGGGAGGTGACATCGATTTTGTCATTTTCCCAGGCCAAGGAGAGCAAGCTTTCGGGCAAATGGATTGGTTTTTGGGGAGTCAATGAGCTGAATAATCTCAAGTACGAAGAGAATAAAATAAGCTTCACGCAGGTCAGCCGGTTCGGTGACAACGAAATCACGTCGAACTTTGCCGGTGCGATCCGGCGAGGAAAGCTCTCCGGTACTCTATCGAATGATAGAGGCCAGTTCGAAGTCGAGGGCAAACGCCTTAGACGGATGCCTATGATAATGGGCAGTTGGGAAATGAGATTCAAGGCCGGTGAGCGTGATATCACAACGATGCTCGTGGTTAAGGCGGACGAGGCGGGAAAACCGGCCGCCCAGTGGCAAAGTCAATGGGGTGAGCATCAGATTACGAACGTTACATTCAAAAAGGGCAAGCTGACGTTCAAACGCAAGAGCAAAATCCAGGACCAACAGTGGGACTCGACCTTTGAAGGAACTCTCAAAGCACACAAACTTTCCGGTGTAATAAAGACCGAACGGGGTGACATTACGGTCGAAGGGACACGTGTTGGCGCCGCTCTTGTCGGCCAGTGGGAGCTTGAAATCACAACCGACAATGGCAGCCGGAAGCAATTGCTTCGGGTCAATCCCGATTTGACCGCGATGCTTGGGCCTATTGCCGTTAAGAAGGTCAATCTTAACGACAATGAAATGACTTTTAAGACAGAGCTGGAGTTCGGTGAGCAAAAATTCGAAATCGGTTTCGCGGGTAAGCTGGAAGCAAGGAAGCTGAGCGGTGAGCTGACCAGCTCAATAGGCAGCCAACAGGTAACAGGCAAAAAAATCAGACGCACAACAGCCGGAAAAAGAAACGTCCAAATCAAGAAAAAATTTCGGAAGCCGGATATTCTATATGTTCCTACCCCGCAGGAAGTAGTGGACAAAATGCTTGAAATGGCGGACATAAAAGAGGGAGATGTGGTATATGACCTGGGCTGCGGTGACGGGCGGATAGTGGTGACAGCGGCTAAACGCTACGGAGTAAAAGCGGTGGGCTTCGATATCAATCCGAAGCGCGTCAGAGAATCGCTCGAAAATGTGAGAAAGTACAACGTCGAGCATCTGGTGACCATCAAGCACGAGGACATTTTCACACTGGATCTTAGCCAGGCTAATGTGGTAACTTTATATCTGCTTCCGAGCCTGAACGTTAAACTTATGCCTCAGTTAGAGAAACTAAGGCCCGGTTCGATAATTCTTTCACACGACTTCGATATGCGCGGCGCCAAGCCCGTGGAGGTATATCGTATGAATAGCTCTGGAGATTTTAACGGAAATGTAGATGACGACGGGGAATACTACGGAGATGGACAACATACGATTTACAAGTGGATAGTACCCTGGGAAAAGGAATAAAACACGTCTTAATCAATGACTGATTGAGGCGGCTAAATTATTAATCTTTTTAGGAGACCACATTATGAAACGCCAAACATTTTTCAAAGCAGTCTTGTGTTGTACACTGATGGTAATGGTCATGCTATCGGTACAGGCCAGGGCCCGGTCGTCTTCATCCCGAGGAAGGGGATTATACGGCGACTGGCAGATCATGGTCGATTACGATGGAAGAAAATTCCCATCGATTCTGTCGTTTTCGAGGGACAGAGAGGGCAACCAAACCGGCAACTGGATCAGTTTCATGGGACTTAGTGAGCTGAAAGACATCAAGTACGAAGAAGGTAAAATCAGCTTCTCGAGAGAAAACCGCAATCGTGATGGTGAGACCACGACGTCGAACTTCAAAGGGACAATCGAGGATGGAAAAATCTCGGGAACCTGGTCGAGCAGCAGGGGTGATTATAATCTCGAGGGCAAGCGTGCCCCACGAATGTCAAGGGCTGTCGGGAGCTGGGCAATGACGCTCAAGATGGGAGAGCGGGAATTTACATCAACGCTTGTCGTCAAGCTTGACAAGGAAGGCAAGCCTATCGGCCAATGGCAGAGCCGACGGGGAGAAAGTGAAGTTACCGACCTGCAATACGAGCGGGGTAAGCTGACCTTCAAACGAACAAGCACATATCAGGATACTAAGCGGGAATTAACCTTCGAGGGAACCGTTCGGGGAGATACACTTTCCGGTGTTATGAAGTCTGAGAGGGGAGAGATTACGGTAGAGGGAAAGCTTGTTGGTGCTCCCATTATCGGCACATGGAATATTGAAGTTGCATCCGAGCGCGGCACTCGCAAGCAAAGACTGAGAGTCAACCCGGACATGAGCGGAATGTATGGGGCTATTCCAATCAAGAAGATCAACCTGGAAGATGGCAAGGTGGATTTCCTGACGGTTTTGAAATTCGGTGACCAATCGTTCGAGATAAGATTCGAAGGAAAAATAGAAGATACGAAGTTAACGGGAGAGATGACGACATCCAGAGGCAGCCAGAAGATAACAGGTACGAAAGTAATCCGTACTACTTACAGAAGACGCAGCACAGGATAAATGAAGAATGTTTTGTTGAGCCTGCCGGACTGGTCTTCGGCAGGCTCTTTCCCTACTCACTCCTATCCATTACATAGCTGTCAAATCAGCTTACAATGGAATCTATAAGACTGCCCCAAAGCTCGATATAACATCCTGTTGTAAGCAGGCCATCTAAAATATTATACCAGATTTAATCCGGATTATCGGCCTAACGATTTAACAAATACCTGAGAATAAAATTCTTCAGTCCGGTTAGAATTTGGTCGATAATTGTCGATAGAGGCAGCTATTTCCAGTATTCAGGAGACACACCCGAATTAGTATTGGGGAGAACTTTTCGCCGGGCCAGGAAAAGCTGATTCGGCAGATGATTTAAGAGGCTAAAAAATGTTGTTAATCAAGAACAATCTTATGGCTGTAAACACCGCACGGCACCTGGGCAATAGCTACAACGCCCTGGCCTCGTCGGTCGAAAGGCTGTCGTCAGGCCTGCGTATCAACAGTGCAAGGGACGACGCGGCCGGCCTGGCTGTCCGCGAATTGATGCGGGCCGACATTGCTGTTATACAACAGGCTGTTCGTAACGCTCAGGACGGAATTAGTATGCTGCAAACGATGGAAGGGGCTATGGCGTCAATCGATGACGCCCTGGTGCGTATGCAGCAGTTGGCCGAGCAGGCGGCCACAGGCTCGTACTCTTCGGCGCAAAGAGCGATTATGGAGAACGAGTTTCAGGAAATGCGGTTGGAAATCGACCGTGTCGCCGAATCGACCGAGTTTAATGATATTAAGATGCTCGACAATTCCGCCACCGTTTCAATCCACATCGGTAAACGTACAACCGACAGCATCAGTATTACCGGCAGCAATATAACCAGCGCATCGAACGGCCTTAATATTACCAGCCTGACAATTTCCAATGCAACCAGCGCTCAGAACGCAGTTACAACATTAGAAAGCGCAATCAGCACCAAAGATACCGCCCGTGGTACACTCGGTTACAAAATGAACCGTCTTGAAAACGCTATATCAGTTCTTAATATTCAGGCGGAGAACCTGCAGGCAGCCGAGTCGCGTATTTCGGATGTCGACGTTGCTACCGAAATGGCGGAGATGACGAAGAACCAGGTGCTTGCAGAGGCCGGTATCTCGATGTTAGCTCAGGCCAACATAATGCCTAAGATGGCATTGAAACTTTTCAAATAAAAGCAGCGATTTGAAAAAGCTGCATTTTAAGCATATTTATCAGCCGGCACTTTTTTTTCCACTTCACAACGCTTCGAATCCCCTTTGACTTTGGTCAGGCTCTTATAGAAACTATTGACTGTGGAGACTTGTTTTGATAGATATTGAAACATGATCGCGAATAGCTGGGATTATTTGATCGTTACGGCATCACATGATGCTCAGGCCGGAAATTATGAACATCAACTGGCTTTGAGAAAAGAGCTTGGGCTGCTGCCCTGTGTTCGAGATGTAATCGTTGTGCCCGACCCCGGCGGCAAGCGAATTGGCAGCGGTGGAAGCACAATCTGCTGTCTGCTTGAAGTGCTCAATCGGGAACTTCACCAGGGCAACGATAGCACGGGTACAGAGGCCTGTCAAAGCGTTCTCGAAAAACTTCGAATTCTGATTGTACATGCCGGGGGCGATTCCAGGCGATTGCCTGTTTACAGTGCTTGTGGGAAGATATTCTTTCCTGTGCCGGGTGAAAGCGACTGCTGCCTGCCGCTGACTTTGTTCGATCGGCAGTTGCCAACGTATTTGAAGCTTCCGGCTCCGGAGCCCGGGGCCGGTCAGGTAGTTATTACATCAGGTGACGTATTGCTGCGGTTCGAACCGCAGCAGGTTCGATTCAGCAAGAATGGTATGACGGGATTAGGCTGTTATGCATCTGTGGAGCAGGGGAAGAATCACGGAGTTTTCTGCAGGGGTGAAAGGGACCAGGTCAGGCTTTTTCTGCAGAAGCCTTCGCCCGCCGAGCAGCAGGAGACCACTGCAATCGATCCCTACGGGCAGGTGGTTCTGGATATCGGGGTTATGAACTTCGCGGCGGACACTGCGGCGAAGCTGCTGAATATTTTCGGTATGCAACGCAATTCAAAAGGTAAGTTAGAATTAGCCGGCAGGATGAGCGAGACGCTGTTCAAATACGGGCTTGATTTCTATCGTGAGATATGCTGCGGTATGGGAAGCGAAGCCACTTCGGCTCAATATATCAAATCGGTGCAACAGAGCGGTTCGCCCTGGGACAGTGCGTTATTGGGCAGGTTGTTCGAATCGCTGTGCAGCATTCCATTCCACGTCAACGTACTGCCCCGATGCGAATTCCTGCACTTCGGCACGAGCAGGCAGGTCATCAGCAGCGGCAACATCCTGATGCAAAGGGATATAGGCTCAACTTCACTGAACACGTGCCTTAGCATCAACAACGAGATAATTGACGGCGGTGAAATTGCGGGCACAAACGCCTGGGTGGAAGGGTGTAAGATAAGTTCGAGACTGACGTTAGGTGGTGAAAACGTTATCGTGGGACTGGATGTTGATGAGCCTGTGTCCGTGCCGTCGCAGATGTGCTTTGACGTGGTTCCCGGCCGGGACCGCAACGGGAAGAAAGTCTGGTTCGTGCGATGCTATAACATACACGATTCTTTCAAAAATATCGTTGCCCAAGGCGCGACTTTCTGCGGAGTAC
>CAZWME010000158.1:0-8466 GCA_964634515.1 uncultured Pirellulales bacterium
GTTCCATGTATGACGGTGATTAGAAAAAATGGCGGATCTGCTATCGCCGTTTATAAACCTTACAGCTCTCAGGGCAAGCAGATATGCAGGGAGTTGCTGAAAGCCGAAAGAGTGAATTTTATAGCCCAGGCGGATTATAAGAGTGGGAGTGAGCTTGACCGTTTGATAAAGTTATTGTTAGGGGGTATTGTTGAAGGGATTCGATATGAGAGAGAATCCTTTGGGCAGTCAAAGAAGTACGGCTTATAATGAGAACAATAACAATGAGGTACCGACCTCCGACACAGCTTCATGCAAGTTTATATATGAGGAATAAAAAAAGAAGTACCGGTTCTAAAGTTAGTGAAGAGGCACAAACCGCAAAGTCCATGTCTAACAAGAAAGCTGACAGAACTAAAAAGTAGAATTCATAAACAAAATTGTTTATAACGATTTCGGAAATTACAGGCCGGGCAGATTATGCTCTTTGCTTACCTGTTTTAATAATTCAAGAAGCTCGGTGAGGCTCTGGCTGATAATATCCGTATTACTGCAGACGCTCATGAAATTCGTATCTCCGTCCCACCGCGGTACGACGTGGATGTGAAAATGCTCGGGCAGCCCGGCTCCGCTGCATCTGCCGAAATTCATACCGACATTAAAGCCGTGAGGTTTTATCGCAAGCGAGAGGGCTTTTTGTGATGCTCTAATCAGCTTGAACATATCCAGCAGCTCATCATCGTCCGCCTTTTCAAGCTCGCCGATGTGTCGGTTCGGTGCTATCAGTAAATGGCCATTGTTGTAAGGGTAGCGGTTCAGTATTACGATACTTTTTTCTGTTCGCCAGAGCACCAGGTTTTTGCCGTCGTCCTGCGGGTTTTCCAGGTCATGGCAGATAAAGCAATCACATTTTTTGTCCAGTCCCTGCACGTAGTTGATTCGCCAGGGCGCCCACAAATTTTCACGTTCCAATTTGCTTACCTCCAGAGGTTTTATTAGAGAAGTTTCATTGTTAACTTTTGTTTTATTGTTATCCTCGGTTTTACGTCGATGCCCATTGGTATAGAGGATTCCATCTCCATTTGGTAATTCTGATTGTATTGCTCTGCTTGGCCGGTCTCGATGTTGAAAAGCTCCTGGCCTTCGCCTTGCAAACCAAGAAGTTTATAGCCGCTTAGAAAGCCAAACGTCCCCTTCATCTGAAAGCTGCCGGAATAGGGTATAGGCCAGCTCATGGGGACCGAATCGGCTAACGTATAAGAGCTGGTTATCACGGCCAATCGGCCTTTTTCGCCGGCGCGGATTTCGTCAAGTTTATAAGTGACCTCTCTTGCCTTTCGCATGACCATAGGAGACGGTATCGACAACTTCGATTTCCAGGTTTGTCCGGCCGCGACTCCTTTGGACGGAGTTTCCAGGCTGGAAACCGAATCCCACATAAACCACTGCGTTGCGATAAAGTCGCCAATCATGTCGGCCTCTTTGATTCTGCCTCCGTCCGCTTTTGTAATAAAAGCTTTTGTGCCGGCTTCTTTTAGCAGCTTGTCCAGTTGCGAATAGTCTTCAATTTCACCGGCAGGACCGACTGTGAATTTATAAGTCCTTCCGGTAAGATACTCGGCGGCGTCTTTGTGGCGCCCTTTGCTTCGCGTTACTTTAACTGATTTGCACGCTGCCTCGATAGTTGTAAGGCCATAGGGATTTATTTCGATTGGTGTATATGTTACGACCATTTCCAGTGACTCGACGGACTTATCGGGGGGGGTATTGTCCGATTTGGTTAGTCTTCCCGTCGGGTCCCAGTCGATGGTTATCTCTCTTGCGGAGACAAATTTATATTCCAGCGGCCGGTCATCCTGCCAATCTATTGTTAATAATTCTTTGTTTGATGACCTTTGTATCTCCGGTCCGCAACCTCCACATATAGCCATAATAACAATTGTCGGTATTATCGGTGCTGTTTTCAACTTCAATCCTTTTCTCAAGATTTATTTTATTGAGTATTATATTGTTATGTTATGGTTAACCGCCGCCTTACAACTTCTTTGGGGCCGGCTTTGACGGCTCTAATCAATTCTTTCAATGTGGTGAATACGAGTCGCGGTCATTCGCAGCATATCGGGCTCTTTTTCTTGTTTTGTTGCCAGCGGGTCAACGGCAATCCAGTCGGACCTGAATTCTTCGGTATATTTTTCGATTTGCCCCGATGTCAAATCCAGTCTCAGCTCACCTGTATATGTTTCAGTATTATCGAACATAGACGAAAATATACCTGTCGATTGTTCTTTGTAGATTTCTTTCGCTTTTGCCGTAGAAGGAACAGCTTTCATCCGGGCGATTGCAATTCGCCGGCCGTCCGTTTCGATGATCTGCTTTATTTCGTAAATTCGCTCGAATGACTTTGCGCCCATCGGGCCGAAAGAAAAGGTCTTAATATTACTCCAGGTTTTGCCCGGGGTTAATTGCACATTATCGACAGCCGGAATGCTGTGATGTTCGGTTATTGCCTGTGTGGACAGTAACTGTACCGCCCTTGCACCATTTCTTGTGCTGCCTGCTACTGCGGCCCGGGCGTCGTTTACATCGATAACCTTTGAAACCTCACCGGAGGCGGTAAGCTCTATCGTATAGCTTTGCCCGATTAATTTGTTTAAAGGATTTTCCCGGTCTTCTTCGCGGGAGCTGTCGAAATCCAGAACGATTTTGTCTCTGACCTTGGCTAAATATTTTAACGCATTGATTGTAATTTTTACAACGGTGCTGCCTTCGTCGTCAACACCTTGTGTTTGCCGAGTGAAGGTCAATTCGATTTTGTTGCCGCTGTGGCCGCCTACAAAGCTCTTTGGCTTATTTTTCAAAGGGCCTTCCCATAAAACACCGTTTTCCTTTTCTGTTGTTACTTTATAAGTTATCCGGCTGGCGGGGGCAAACTTCAACGCCGGTTGTACAGTAGGTTTTTGTTCTTGCGGCTTAGCTTTGGTCTGGATAGTATCTTCGGGCTGGTCGGCACATCCGAGGGCCATAAGCATTACGCAGATTACAGCTAATGCGGTAAAATCCCATGTTTTGGCTTGTCTCATGACGAGTTCTCACTTTAAGTATCTGATTTTGTGACAAATTCAAGAGTCGATTATACATTTGCTCTATTCAAAAACAACGATTTTTCTTTATTTACCGTCAAGCAGCGGTTAGAATTCAACTTTTGGTTTTTTAGATTGCTTTATCAATTGTTTTTGGAGAAACCGGATTATGAAAAGTGATACAGTCAAAAAGGGTTTCCAGCGGGCCCCTCACCGAGGCCTGCTTCACGCCTGCGGACTTAAAGACCGCGATATCGACAAGCCGTTCATCGGAGTTGCCAACAGCTTCTGTGAAATAGTTCCGGGCCACGTTCACCTCAACAAGGTGGCAAAAATGGTTAAGGACGCTGTTCGCGAGGCGGGCGGTACCCCTTTTGAATTTAATACGATAGCGGTTTGTGACGGCATTGCTATGGGTCATACCGGCATGAAATATTCTTTGGCCTCACGTGAAATCATCGCCGATTCCGTTGAGACTATGGTGCGGGCGCACTGTTTTGATGGCCTTATATGTATCCCTAACTGCGACAAAATCATACCGGGGATGTTGATGGCCGCGGTCAGACTGAACATCCCGACGATTTTTGTCTCCGGAGGTCCTATGGCCGCCGGTAAAGCAAAAGATGGACAGGCCATTGACCTTATCAGCATATTCGAGGGCGTTGCCGAGTTCAACGCCGGTAAAATTGATGAAAGCCGGCTTAAAGAGCTTGAACAAACCGCCTGTCCGGGTGAGGGAAGCTGCTCGGGAATGTTTACCGCCAACTCGATGAACTGTCTTTGCGAGGCAATCGGGATAGCGCTGCCCGGCAACGGAACAATCCTGGCAGTTGACCCTAAACGACACCAGCTTTATCAAGCGGCGGGCAAACAGATCTTTACCCTTATCGAAAAGGACATCAAGCCGCTGGATATCATCACCGAAAAATCATTGGACAACGCCTTTGTTCTGGATATGGCGATGGGCGGCTCGACCAATACCGTTCTGCACGCGCTGGCTCTGGCCAATGAAGCGGGCATAAAATATGACCTCGAACGCATAAATGAAATCTCCGCCAAATGCCCCAACATCTGCAAAGTATCTCCGTCGAGCAAATATCACGTAGAGGATGTTAACGCCGCCGGCGGTATCAGTGCTATACTAAAAGAAATCGGCAAGCTTGAGAACCTCCTTAATACGGATTGCATGACGGCAACCACCGCCACACTCGGAGAGAATATAGCGGATGCCGAAATTAAGGATACCAAGGTTATCCGTCCGCTTGATAACGCGTACTCAAAGATAGGCGGCCTGGCTATTCTAAAAGGCAATCTTGCCCCAAAAGGCTGTGTTGTTAAGGCCGCCGGCGTTGTACATGGGATGCTTAAGCATACAGGTCCTGCGGTTATATTCGAAAGCCAGGAAGAGGCCTGCGAAGGTATCCTTGCGGATAAGGTAAAGAAAGGTGACGTCGTCGTAGTGTGCTACGAAGGACCCAAGGGTGGACCAGGTATGCAGGAAATGCTTGCCCCAACCAGTTATATTGCGGGCGCGGGTCTGGGCGAATCCGTTGCCCTTATTACTGACGGGCGTTTCAGCGGCGGAACAAGAGGCGCATGTATCGGCCACATCAGTCCCGAAGCGGCCGTTGGTGGGCCTATAGGATTACTGAAAGACGGTGACATAATTGAAATCGACATTCCCGGTAACCGGTTGAACGTAAAGCTGTCCGATGATGAATTGGCCGAACGTAAAAAGGCCTGGACACCGCCTGCTCCTAAGATAACAGAAGGCTGCCTTGCAAAATACGCCTCTATGGCTACCAGCGCCGACACCGGCGCCGTCCTGAAGTGGTAAGATGTCGGTAAAGAAGAAAAATCCGTGGTATGTCAGTGGTTTGCATTTTGAATGTGTACAGTAGGGGAGTTGATATAACAGGCGGATTTGTGTATAATTTAAATAACCAGATATAATGTGTTGTACTACACAATGAAAATAGCACCGATACTTAAAGAGTTTAAACAGCAGATATCCAAGCTTTACGGTCAGCGGCTAAAAAAGGTTGTACTCTACGGCTCTTATGCAAGAGGTCAGGCCAATGATGAGCATTCGGACATCGATCTGGCTGTTGTGCTGGCAGGGGCGGTTGAACCTTGCAAAGAGATTGACCGGATGGCCGATATATTTACAGATTTGAATCTTGAGCATAATGTTCTGATAGCGGTATATCCGGTCTCCGAGAGTAATTTCGAGAAGGTCGAAAGTCCCTTGCTTATAAATGTCCGTAAGGAAGGTATAACCGTATGAGCCAGATTCAAGCGCTTATTGAAAAAGCCCGCAGATATTTGAGAAGTGCCGAATTATTGATTCATGACGGTGATTATGACTCTGCCGTTTCGCGGTCGTATTATGCGATGTTTTATTCGGCAGAAGCAGCGCTGCTTAAAAAGAAAATGACTTTTACTTCGCACAAAGCTGTTATTTCTGCTTTTGGTCAGTATTTTGTGAAAACAGGGATTTTTGATAAACGGCTGGGTAGAGACCTGAATATAATTTTTGGTGAGAGACAATTGGGTGACTACGAGTCTAACTTTTCAATATCAGAAGATAATGCCCGCCATGCATTTGAAAGTGCCCGAGGATTTGTTGACCAGGTTGCAGAGTGGCTGAAATCAGATTCGTCGAATGATTAATGGTAATAGTATGCCTTGGTATGCTGCAGGTCTACATTTTGAATGCGTCCAGTGCGGGCGGTGTTGCTCCGGGCCGGGAGAGGGTTACATCTGGGTTACGAAGCCGGAGATTGAGTTCATAGCGGATTTTCTGAAAGTAACAAAAGGTGAGCTGCGCCGAAAGTATCTCAGGCGAGTGAGTCTGCGAACAACGATTATCGAGCATCGTACAACCAAGGATTGTATTTTTCTGCAAAATATAGCAGGTCAAAGAAGATGTGTTATTTACCCTGTCCGCCCGAGCCAGTGCAGGACGTGGCCTTTTTGGTCTGACAATCTATCTAAACCTGACGCCTGGAACAAAGCGGCGGAAAAATGTCCCGGTATTAACAGAGGCAAAATTTATACCTGCGAAGAAATAGAAAAAATCAAAAGGAACAAAAAATGGTGGCGGGATACGGGGCAAATAGAGGACTCTGCAAAAAAGTAGCTGAAATATACGACTGGCTGGACGCGCAAATCAGCGAAAATAATCACCGAAAAGGCCAATGCAGTGCTTGTGGTAAATGTTGTGATTTCGACGGCTTCGACCACCGCCTTTTTATTACCGGGCCGGAATTGATGTACCTGGCGGCAAATCTCGGCGACGAAAATGTAATGCCGATGACGACAAGCCGCTGCCCTTACAACATCGAAGGTAAATGCACAGTCTATGAATACCGTTTCGCCGCCTGTAGAATCTTTTGTTGCAGCGCTGATGTGGATTTCCAGAGCGAATTGAGCGAGACAGTTCTAAAAAAACTTAAATCCCTGTGCGAAGAGTTCCAAATTCCCTATCGCTATAGCGACCTTGCCTTTGCATTAAACGCTTTTGTGGACGGCTAATACTTATCAATCGGCTGCGGGATGTCGTCAAGCGGATCACACAGATTGATGTGTTTTACGCCGCCTAAGAGTGTACCGAACTCTTTGTAGTAGCCGTAGAGCTTCGCCATTTTCTGCTCGTCGGTTGATTCCAGATACCGCTGCCACTCGCCTATCTTAGCTCCCCACAGAATTTTGGTATCATCCTTTGCATATAGAATGATATGTGCAAGCTTGCGGTTTTTTCGGCCGTCAAAATTACTCACATCGAGCCTGTTGATTTCGCTGAGTAATGGTTTTTCTTCATCTCTGTCACGTCGTTCGAGCCGGTCTAACAGAGTTATGGCCGCCGCGAGGTCATCGCTTTCCAATACCTCGCCCAGCGGCGGTATATTTCTCGCCGCCGACAATCCCGTTATCTCAACTATCGGCATGCCCGGCATTTCCACAAAATCGAGCACCACCTGTTCGGCGTCCACGTAAAAGCTGCGTCTGCCCGGCTTAATCAGTCCCATGGGCCTTCGCCAGCGCCCTTCGATAAGCAGGGCACTGTGCGTGGTCTGCACTTTTACCTTATCCAGCCACACAAACCATCTGTCAATATTCTGCTGCACCAGGCCGGCGGCATTTTCATCGATTCTTAAATCCTCTAAATCACCTCTGGCCGCTGTCAGCGCCTTTTGCTTTAGTTCGTCGTTCACCCAGGCCGGGACATCCACTAATTCCAGCTCAACCTCACCTTCCATGGGAGGGGTGGTTTCTTTTCTATATCTATCTAAATATAGCAGGCCAATCGCGGTCCCCCCTAAAACACATACCATTAATGAAATCTTAAAAGAGCTTATCAAACTCGCGATGAGCCGGATGCGTTGTTTGGTCTTCTTCCTTTTTGAGGTGCGAGACTTAAATGATATTCGTTTAGGCTTGCTTTTTGTTCTTTTTTTACTGGCCGCCATAATCTCGTATCACGCTTAATGCCTGAGGAGCGCCGAATGCGCGGCGGCGACGATTTTCGAGCACAAATCGCTCATCGTCAAACCCGCCTTCGCCGCTGCCTTGGGCAAAAGTGAATGTGTTGTAAAACCCGGAATAGTATTAATCTCCAGAGCGTAGGCGATTGGCTCATCACTCAGGATAAAATCAACCCTTGCGAAGTGCCGACAGCCAAGCGCACGGAAACAGTCCATCGCATCCTGTTCGATTTGAGTTATCAAATCTGGCTGTGTTATCGTATCGAACAGGTACTCCGTTTGCTCGTCAATATATTTTGCCTGATAATCGTAAAAGCTGGTTTTGCTTCGAATCTCGATAATTGGAAGCGTCTGCTCTTCTAATATGCCGACAGTTATTTCTTTGCCCGGGACGAATTGTTCAACCATACAATCGCCGAACTCTTTTAGGGTCTGCTCTGCGGCGCTGATAACTTCCTGCACATCGGTAATAATTCTGACTCCCACACTGCTTCCTTCTCTTATGGGCTTAACAACGTATCCGTCTTCAAAGTAGTTCAATTGTATCTCAAGCTGCCTGATATCAGAGTCTGTGTTAAACTCAATCGCCGCTGGTGTGGCCACGCCCGCTTCGGCAAAGAGCTTTTTACTCGCCATTTTATCAAATGCCAGTTTGCTTTCGGCCGGCCCGCTTCCGGTATAGACAAGAGATTTGTCCTTGAGTATTTGCTGGAGCCGACCGTCTTCGCCGAATTCGCCGTGCATCGCGGGAAAGAACACATCGATGCTGTTATCATCCAGTATATCAAGATTGTCCGGCTGAATGTCTGCCGTAACCACATCAAAGCCGCCGGCTATTAACGCCTGCGAAATACAATGCCCGCTTTGAAGGCTTATTTCCCGTTCTGATCCGATTCCACCGGTCAGGACAGCTATTTTTA
>CAZWME010000159.1:0-8464 GCA_964634515.1 uncultured Pirellulales bacterium
TTTTACTGTCTAACATTATTAAAGGTTTATAAGTCGTTTATACGATTAACTTTCCAGGGGAATAGTCCCCATGGAAAGGCAGAACGATGGAGCGACGATTTGAGATACAAAAACAAAAAATCCTTAAAGAAGCTGATATTAAGCCCCATGTTATCAATGGTATGTTGAAACGCTTGGAACAATTTGTTAAGCCATTTATCACTTCTCTTGGCAGACGCGAGCCCAAGGAAAACGCTTATATCTATATATCCGGGCTGTTGTCGGATCTGCGAAGAAAAAATGTCGAGTCGATTGCCTATCGGTACGATCAGGACCGCAGGGCGCTGCAGCGATTCATAGGTTTTGCGCCATGGGACCATAATCCGTTGCAGCAAGAACTGGCCAGACAGATTGGTAATGAACTTGCTGAAGATAATGGTGTAATTGTTTTTGACCCTTCGGGACATAAAAAATGCGGCAACGATTCGGTAGGTGTGCAGCGACAATGGCTGGGTCGTCTTGGCAAGGTTGACAATGGGCAGGTTGGTGTTTACATGGGTTATGCTTCTCGCAAAGAACATGCGCTGGCGGATATGCGTTTGTATCTTCCGAAAGAGTGGGCAAAGGATGAAGCTCGTCGAAATAAGTGTGGCGTGCCGAAACATATTCGCTATCAAACCCGTCATGAACTGGCATTGGACATGCTTAAAAACAACAACGAATACCTGCCTCACAAATGGATAGCCGGAGATGATGAAATGGGCCGTTCTAGCCGTTTTCGCGAGGATTTGCGGGCTTTGAGCGAACAGTATCTTCTGGCTGTTCCATCCAATACGAGCATTCGAGACCTTGACAGTGAGCCTCCTGTTTATGGTGGCCGAGGCCAGCCTCCCAAACAACCATTTCAGCGTGTTGATAGATGGCGAGATTTGCTGAATGATAACATTTGGACAAAAGTTGATGTTCGGGATGGCGAAAAAGGCCCGCTTGTTATAGAGATTGTTACTTGTCGTGTTGTTGCTCGAACTGAGCGAAGTTGGCATGAGCCTGTAGAAGAACTTTTGATAACTACGCGTACGCCAGAGGGAAACAACAAAGTTAAATATGATTACTATCTTTGCAATGCACCTGCGGATACATCTTTGGATGAATTGGCGCGTGTTATCAAGGCCGAACATCGTATAGAAGACAGTCTCAAGCGAGCCAAGAGTGAAGCCGGGCTTTCGGATTATTAAGTTCGTACATGGGCAGGCTGGTATCATCATCAAACGCTTTCACTTATTGCAACATGGTTTTTAATTCGTGAAACCCGGCGGGGAAAAAAAATATACGCCGGCACTGACGGTTCCGCAGGTTCGAGCTCTGTTGTACTTGCTGTTGCGTCAAGCCTGCGACCGCAGGTATCCCGGCTGGGCAATACGTTTTGTAAAGCGCAAAAGCAAGCGGAGAGAGCTGGCTCGTTTTCATCATTATAAGCGACATAAGTTACTGGCCCCGCTAAGAGTTAAAGAACGAAAATGAAATTAGACAGTAAAACTATATGCTTTAACAAATACTTTACAACATCTTAAGCTCAACTTCGAACTCACCGAAGGAACCAATTGCCTCAAAGCCCAATTTTTCATAGCACCTGATTGCACTTGTATTGTCCGATTTTACATTAAGGCCAATATGGTCTATTTCCCTTAACAACGATTTACAAACCCGTGCAGTCACAGCTCTGCCGTATCCCCTGCCTCGATAATCCGGATGCGTTGTGATATTGCCCAAAGCGGCAACCCGATAGCCGGCCGAAAAAGCATGCACACCTGCGACACTCACCAGCTTACCATCCTGCCGAATACCGAAATACTGTTTCGTATCCAACATCCTCGGTTCAAAAAAGTTCCCGGGATAAGCTTTTTCAAAGAAGCTCATAATTTCGCCTAAATGAGACATTGAAAGATTTTCGGCCTCGGAAGTATCAATATTTGTTAATAGTGACTTATCCATCAAAGCCATCCTGTCATGCCTGCCGAATGGCCGTAAATGATAACACTCCGCCAATATACTCTCCGACCCTAAAGTTAAGTGGGCATGAAAACGCCTTGGTAAAATGCCAATCAAACAACGCAAAAGTTCTTCCGGGTAAACGGCCTTATCATCTTCTGCAAGGGCATGAAGACACGGTAGGCTTCCCCCCGTGTACATCAATGCTATGGCCCGGATACCTGCTGAGCCGGTCAATGCATACCATGTTGTGTATGGCCAGAAAAAATCATCAAGGTCACCAAGGCTATAAATATGGAGAAACACATTGCCGCGCAGAAATGTCTCTATCGTATCCTTATCATGTAAACATACCGCTTTCATTACCCGTCCCTGCCCAGCAAACCGGCCACCGCGCCGATATGTTCGGGGGTAGTACCGCAGCAGCCACCAACAATTTGAGCGCCAGCAGAAAGGCATTCCGCAATTCCCTCTGCAAAATCATCCGGCCCCATCTTAAATACCGTCTTGTTTTCAATCAGTTGAGGCTTGCCGGCATTCGGCTGAGCCAGAACAGGCAGTGAAGTTGCCGACTTAAATACTGACACAATCACAGCCATCTGAGCCGGGTCTATCTCACCGCAATTAGTGCCAATAACATCCGCTCCCCCTTCTGTAAGGTCTTTAGCGCATTGCTGCGCCGAATCGCCCATCATTGTCCTTCCACCTTTTGTCTCACTCGAAAATGCAATCGACACAATCACAGGCAACGGGAAATTATCCTTACACGCACGAAGGGCACACATCGCCTCCCGCAAATCAAACATAGTCTCAATGATAAATCCGTCCACTCCTGATTCCGCCAATATTCCCGCCTGCTCTTTGAATGTTTCATAAAATTGCGATTCCTTATAAGTACCATACGGCTCAAGCAATTGACCCGTCGAGCCGATATTCCCAAGCACATATTGCCCCTCGCCGGCAGCTTTTCTTGAAATCTCCACCCCGGCACGATTCACATCTACTGCAGATACCCCGACATTGTGCGACTCAATATAGATACCATTCATCGTCAGCGTATTGGTCGTTATTGCATCACACCCACACAGTGCATATTCCCGTTGGATTTTAAGTACAACCTCCGGATTATCAAGATTAGGCCTTGCCCGCCCCATAAGACCATGCTTGCCAAGCTCAGTCCCGATTGCGCCATCAAGTAAAATAACATCTTTTTCTTGTAAGGCTGTAGATAAATTCATTAGCGTTTCATTCCTCACTTCGATTATTCTATTCAACACCAAGCCCAGCCAACTCATTCTTAACCTGGCTGATACACTCGAACAGAATTGTATTTAGCCCTGCTTGTTTTGCGCCGTTTATATACTTCGGCTTATCGTCTATAAATACCGATTGTCCGGCTTCCGACCCGAGCCTCTGAATGGTAAGTTCATAAATTCTCCTCTCGGGTTTGCTCGTCCCCTCAGCACACGAAAAGACCAATACATCGAACATATCATATCCGAACTGATAAAAGTACCGCATAGCCGGCTCTTCTGTGTTGGACAAAAACGCCGTCTTATAGCCTTTTTTGCTAAGCCCAGCCGCCAAAGAAAACATTTCCTCTTTGGGCACATAGGCCGCCTTGAACGCATCAGCCCATAACGAAGGAACTTTCGGCTTCGATACTCCCAATCCGCCGCACATCCTTTCCCAGAACTCTTCTTCACTGATTACGCCTTTTTGAAAATCTCCTCCGAACTTATCGTAAACTTTTATATAGTCTTCCTTCGATATAGCCAAAGCCTCAGAGCAATATTTCACCAAACCCGGCGCGGGATCTTCTATCAGAACACCTCCCCAATCGAATATTACAGATTCTATCACTTCCATCGTAAAATCCCGGATTATACCGGCTTCCATTATTTCCCCCGCTTTGGACGATACAAAGGTTCAACCCACATATCAACATTTTTCTGTCCCGGCTCGACTATCTCCAATAGTCTTTGACAAACGGCCTTGCAGAATCTATAATCAGAATTTCTTTTTGAGGAAAACTATGGAGTTGATTCTAACTGTCATAATTATTGTTTTGGTATTGGCTGTGTTGGGGCTTTTAGTCTGGCTCATTATCTCAAACTCCGCCAACGCAGAGAAAATGGCGGGCCAGCAGGCCTCATTCGGCCTTTTGCAGCAGCAGTTGGAAGCCCTTAAAAGCTCTCAGGACGACACGAAAGACAAGCTCCATAAATCCCTTCTGGACGGCCAGACAAATATCGGCAAAAACATGCAGGCCGGCCAGGAGGTCCTCGACCGCCTCAATAAGCAGATAGGCGAGCTGCAGGGCACAAACAAGCAGATGATGCAGGTCGGAACAGAAGTCAGACGGCTCCAGGACATCCTAAGCTCGCCCAAACTCCGAGGCCAGATGGGCGAATGGTCGCTCGAAAATCTCCTTGCCAATATCCTGCCCAAAGACAGATACAAACTCCAGTACACTTTCAAAGACGGCAAAACGGTTGACGCCCTGATAGAGCTGGCCGATTTCGCCGTGCCCGTCGATGCAAAGTTCCCGCTGCCGGGTTTTGAGAAAGTCGTAAAAGCCGAAGAAGAGGCGGAAAAAATAAAACTTCGCAGGCAATTCCTTAAGGATGTAAATAATCACATCGACAAAATCGCCGCCGACTATATAAGGCCCGCCGAGGGCACACTTGATTTTGCATTAATGTATATACCCGCCGAGAACGTCTATTATGAAACGATAGTAAAATACCTCGGAGAAACTCATGATATTCTGCAATATTGTTTTGATAAAAAGGTAATCCCCGTTTCGCCGAATCTTTTATACGCCTACCTTATGACAGTAGCGATGGGCCTGCACGGCCTGCAGATTGAAAAACAGGCCGCCGAAATCCGTCAAAACCTGAAAAAGCTCAACTCCTCTTTCGCCGACTACACCGGCACCTGGGACATTCTCGGCAAACACCTGCGAAACGCCTACAGCCAATACGATGAGGGCCAGAAAAAGCTCGACCGCTTCGGAATGCAGCTAAACCACATACAGGAAGAAAAGGAAGAAACAAACGAAACTGTTTAATAAAAACGTCAAGAATTGAATAAAGGATATTTTTTATGTCTGAAAATTACGATTGCATCATAGTTGGTGGCGGGCCGGCCGGTCTTGCGGCGGGCCTCTACACCGCGCGCGACAGGATGAAAACCTTGATACTCGAAAAATTCATGCCCGGCGGCCAAATCATCAACACCGACCGAATCGAAAACTACCCTGGCATCGAACGCATAGACGGCGCCGGCCTGATTATGCAAATGCAGCAGCAGACCGAAAGCTTTGGCGCAGAGATAAAGAACGGCTCTGAAGTATCCGGCTTAGAGAAACTCGAAGACGGCAATATCGCGGTTTATTGCGACAAGGATAAATACATCGCAAGGGCCGTAATTTTAACGCCCGGCAGCGACTATCGTAAACTCGGCGTCCCCGGCGAAGAAGAATTCCGCAATGCCGGTGCAGGCGTCAGCTATTGCGGGACCTGTGATGCGCCCTTCTTTAAGGGTAAAGAGGTCGTCGCCGTCGGCGGAGGCAATACCGCCGTCGAAGAAACGCTCCACCTGACAAAGTTCGCCGAAAAAGTAACAATGATCCACCGCAGAGACGAATTCAGAGCGGCAAAGGTTCTGGTCGAGGAGCTGCAAGTAAAAGTGAATGAGCCCGATTCAAATCTTATTATCAAGTATGACACCGTCGCGACCGCCATTCAGGGTGATGGCAAGGCCCAGTCAATCAAACTCAAAAACGTAAAAACAAACGCCGAAGAAGACTACCACTGCGACGGCGTATTTATCTTTATCGGCATGGTGCCAAACACCGGCTTTCTTAAAGGCTTCGTAGAGCTTACCGAACATGGTTTTATCAAGTGCGACTGCGCATACCTGCGAACGAGCGTGCCGGGCGTCTTCGTGGCCGGCGATTGCAGAATCGGAGCGGCCATGCAATTAGCTACCGCCGTAGGAGATGGCGTAGTCGCCGCTATGATGCTAAAGCAGTATTTCAGAGACCCAAAATGGTGGAATGAGCCGGTCAGCGACCTACTCAAACCCGGCGGATGGTAAACAAGGTAAAAAAGATGCTAAATCAACCGCTCAGCCGGTTTAAACAGCAAAAAAACATTTTTTATTGACCTCGGCCAGAGCTTCAGGTATTATGGCGGTCGAATAAATCCGGCAATATGATCGGGTAGTAATATCATGCGAATTATTCGCTGAAAGGATAAAAAAATATGGCTGGTAACGTAATCGAGTTAACTGATGCTACTTTTGACCAGACTGTTCATAGTGCCGATGTGCCGGTGCTGGTTGATTTCGGGGCGGAATGGTGCGGGCCGTGCAAAATGATAGGTCCCATCATCGAGGAAATCGCAAATGAATACGCAGGTAAAGCAAAATTCTGCAGGGTCGATACCGACGAAGCTCGCGACAGCGCTATGGAGTTTGGCATAAGCGCGATACCTACCATCATTTTATTCAAGGACGGACAGGTACAAAAAAAATGGGTCGGCCTAACCAGTAAAAAAGATCTTGCCGCCGCAATTGACGAACTCCTGTAAAACTCAAAAATCTGCCTGCGCACCATTAGGAAGATTTCAAATGATTTACGAAGACCCAAAAGTCAAAAAGGTCTTGGTTACCGGCGCTGGCAACTGAATCGGCTCAGCGGCGGGCTGTATATGAGAGCCTAAATTACCCCCCACAAAAACGAGGAGTTTCAAAGTGAAGCGAAAGTTTATCACTCAATCGGTAATGATAGCTACGTGTGTTGGAATAGTAATATGCGCCGGCTGCAGAACAGCCGAAGATTCACAGATCTCCAAAACTAAAACTTCGGAACATGGCCGAAGGATTATTTCATTAGCCGGTCAATGGCTCTTCAAGCTGGATCCCGCAAATACCGGCGAGAAAGAAAAATGGTTCAATAGCAAACTGCCCGACCAAATCAACCTGCCCGGCTCGACAACAGAAAACGGTTTCGGCGACGATATTTCCCTTGATACGAAATGGACCGGAAGCATTATCGACAAGTCATTTTTCACCGACGCCAAATATGAAAAGTACAGACAGCCCGGTTCAATAAAAATCCCCTTCTGGCTCAGCCCCGTAAAACACTATAAAGGCCCCGCCTGGTACCAGAAGCAGGTAGATATACCCTCCAACTGGAATGGCAAAAGAATATCTCTGTTTCTGGAGCGTTGCCACTGGGAAACAAAGGTCTGGGTGGACGGCACCCCCGTCGGCACCCGCGACAGTCTCTGCACACCGCAGCTCCACGACCTTAGCAGCCTGATAACACCCGGCCGGCATGCGGTAACTATCCGCGTGGATAATTCGATGAAATATAACGTCGGAGATAACGCCCACTCAATCAGCGACCATACTCAGTCGAACTGGAACGGCATAATCGGCAGAATCGAGCTCCGCGCCGCCGACAGCCTCTGGCTCAGTGACGTTCAGGTCTATCCGGACATCCGAAGCAAATCAGCAAAGGTTATTGTAACAATAAGCAGCTCCGGCAATCAAAATCTCAAAGGAACATTAAACATCCGGGCTGAAAGCTTAAATACTCTAAAAAGCCACTTTGTTCCACAAAAGAGCATCGAATTCACAGCCTCGAAACCCGAAACCATCCTTGAACTTGACTATGCAATGGGCAGCCAGGTACGGTTGTGGGATGAGTTCTCTCCGGCATTGTACAAACTGTCCGTCTCACTCGCAGCCAAAACCGCAAAAGATACATTAAGAGATGAAAAAACCGTAACATTCGGTATGCGCCAGATCGCCACAAAAGGAACACAATTTACCATCAATGGCCGTCTTACCTTCCTGCGCGGAAGTCTTGAATGCAGCATCTTCCCCCTCACCGGATACCCGCATATGGATGTCGATGGTTGGCTCAAAATCTTACGAGCCGCAAAGGCGCACGGTCTTAATCACCTGCGATTCCATTCATGGTGTCCGCCCGAGGCTGCGTTCGAGGCCGCCGACAGAATGGGAATTATCTTTCACGTTGAATGCCCCGCATGGGCAACCATCGGCGACGGCGAGCCAATCGATAAATTCATCTACGCAGAAGGCGACCGTATCCTAAAAGCCTATGGCAATCATCCGTCTTTCTGCATGCTCGCCTATGGAAACGAGCCCGGTGGAAGAAACCAAAGAAGATTCCTCGGAGATCTCGTCAACTACTGGAAAGAAAAGGACCCCCGGCGTCTTTATACCAGTGCCGCAGGATGGCCCATCATCCCTGAAAACCAGTATCACAGCACACCCGCCCCACGCGGCCACCAATGGGGAGCGGGCCTCAGTAGCCGCTTCAACGCAAAACCGCCCGAAACCGCAAGCGACTACCGCAACATCATTGGAAAATACAACGTACCCGTCATAAGTCACGAGATCGGCCAGTGGTGTGTATTTCCCAACTTGAAAGAAATAGAAAAATACACAGGCGTCC
>CAZWME010000160.1:0-8437 GCA_964634515.1 uncultured Pirellulales bacterium
TATCCCTGGGCCTCGAGGAAATCGACCCAGCCATGGTCATCCGGTAAGCCGTCGACTAACTCGTCATACGAGTCAGAAACCCAGACAATATTAGCGGCATTGACCGACGATACCAGGCAAAAAGACAATACCAGAAAAAAGTAAAACAGTTTCCGCCGTAAGGCGTCCCTTGGTGGATTACACATAATCAAACCTCCTTAAAAAGGTTAAAGTAATTACTCTTTGGCCACATACCAAAACACTCATTGTATTCGAGATGTATTTTCGAGGATTGTTAGAATTCGTTTGCTTATCAGATAGAGATGAAGAACTCTGAAAGCCGTCAACCGAAGATATAACAACCACCTCCTTCCCTTTCAAAGCTCCTATGAGCTATTAACTGAAATACAGCAATTTTAGATACGAGATGCTAAGTTTCCACTTGACATTATGCATCTCGCTTATTAATCTAAATTGGCTGAGAATTACATAAAATCAACCTGGCAAAAAAATTATTAAATCCTATAATTATATTTATATCAGATTAGCCGCTTTTGCGTCAAGGGAAATCCCTTGAATTAGGCGCGTTTTTTTGATAAGATTATACAGGAATTCGCGGCTTTATGGTTTTTTTGCCGTGAAAAGCGTTTTTAGAAAACAATTAACAGGCAACTTAATCAACGTGAGAAGGAGCAAGGTGGAATATGGACGAGATAAGAGTTTTCAGGCCTTTCGAAGTTAATATTATCAGCAGCAGAACAGGAAGAGGTTCAAGAGGTTTTACATTAATCGAGCTTCTGGTGGTTATCGCTATCATTGCTGTTTTGATGGCGATTTTGATGCCGGCACTGAACCGCGCCCGTTTACAGGGTAAACGGGCTGCATGCATGGGCAATCTAAAGCAGCTTACCTTAGCTTGGATTATGTACGCCGATGAGAACGATGATAAAATAGTCTATGCAAATCCCAATGCGGATGGTTGGGTGGAGTGGATTAGCAATCAAGACGCACCTGAGCAACAAAAACGCGCAGGCATCAGGGGAGGAACCCTTTATGAATACTGCCCCAATGAGAAGGCCTACTGTTGTCCCACCGGGATACGAGGTGAGGTGGTCACCTATGCGATTATGGACGCGATGAACGGTTATTCTGGACATTCCTGGTCTGATGGGATGACCTTTACAAAAAGGAGTCCGATTAAACAGCCTTCGAACCGTTTGGTCTTTATTGACGAGGGACGTCTAAGCCCAAACAGTTGGACAATATGGTACACAGAGCCCCGCTGGTGGGACCAAATCACTCGCCGCCATGGCCAGGGAACTACGGCTTCTTTTGCAGACGGGCACGGTGTTTATTTCAAATGGAGCGATCCCCGCACCTTTACGGTTACAGAAGCGGAGTACAATGAGTGGCAGAATACTCTGCGTCACTCAGTGGATGTGTCCCGACAACCCGGCAACGAAGATTTACACAAAGTACAGAAAGGAGCCTGGGGCAAACTTGGGTATGTCCCAAATCAGTAAAGACACTAATACCTTTATTTAGAGGAGGAACAAACAAGGTATAAGATGTTTTTTTAAAGTCTCATAGGCCTGTGTGTGGGGGGAGCTGTACAGATTAAAAGGTATGAAGTGGTTTATTCCTCGGCTTCTCGTCGGTCCTTTTTGGTATAATCTTCGGTGTCAGAAAATTGCCTGGTTTTGTGTTTTTTCGCATATCGCTCAAGAGGTTTTGCCAGCTTTAAGAGGCCCGCAAGGACAATAATTGCAATAAGAGTCGATACGACAGCCAGGTCGTGAAAACCCGCACCGCAAGCCATTCCAATACTTGCAACGAGCCAGATGGTTGCTGCTGTTGTCAGGCCGTGCACACCGTGCCTGTCTTGGATGAGTGCACCGGCACCTAAAAAGCCGACACCTGTGACAACTTGAGCAGCTATCCTTGCGGTAGAACCTTCACTGACAAGCATTCGTTTGGAAATTATGGTAAAGATGGCTGCTCCAAGGCATATTAAAAGATTTGTCCGCAGACCGGCGGACTTGCCGCTAAGCTCTCTCTCGAGGCCTATTGCAGCTCCAAGAAAAGTGGCCAAGATTATGCTAATTAAATCTTCCTGCCAAACCATCAATCTACCTTTCAATCAGAGTTTCTTCAACCTTCATACCGAAGTGCCTGCCTGCTTTTTCGACATGGCCCAGCACTTTATCGCCCTGCTTTAAAGTTGTGACCGAAACCGCTTTGCCGTCGGGGCTGACAAGCCGAATCGTCTCGGCGTTTTGCAGGACCAGGGTTATGGGCTGGCCTTCTGCGTCGGCCTCTATGAGCATTACTGGTCTTTTTTCGATTTTGTTTCTGCCGAGATAAGCGATTTGGCTTTTGCCCTGGAAATTCACGAGCAGGACTTCGTCGCCGGCCTTTAAGTCGGCCAGGTATTTTGTCTTACCGCCGGGCGTCAGGGTGTATGCGTGTACGGCCCCGGCATTGACACGGAACGGGCGGGATGCAACGTAAGGATTGTCGATGGATTCGGAATGTATCAGGAAGAAGCCGGAGGCGGTATTGCCGACGAGCATTCCTTCACCAAGGGCCATCTGAGTGCAGGTGTCGAGACAGGCCCTGTCGCCCATGCCCAATTGTTTTATGCCTGTGATAGTGGCTGTTACGAGAGAGACTTTTTCACTGACGCCGTGAATTATATCGGCGCATTTCTTTATCTCGTTTATGTCCGTGGTATCTAAAAGGACACCGTCAACGCCTTTTTCAAGTATCTCGACCATAAGCTTGGCCTGTTCGCTGTTTTCGACCTGCACAATAATATTTTTACCTCGCCGGGCTAACAGGTTTTCTATTGGTATAATCGTCCAATCAAGCATTCTAAGAACGATAATTTTATCGGCGGGCACTGCAGCGGCTTTATCTTCATCTTCTTTTCCGGCTATGTCTATGAATTCGACATCGACGCCCGGCTTGATGTCACCATCTTTTTCGACGGTCTTTATTTTGCCGAACTGCCGGACGGTTTCGCTTTGGCCATCGGGCAGGACAACGGCCTGTGCCCCGCTTTCAAGGGCCGATATGGCGATTTCCTTGTTATATGGAACTACGTTTAACCATAATTTTTTCATTTTTTGATGTCCTTAGTTAAAGTTAACAAAACCTCACCCTTATAAGATTTAACTCAGATAGGATAGTATTGTCAACTGCTTTTATTATCGAATGTTTCCGGGGCCGACTTTTTTGAAAAATCGCTTGTTTTTTATAATACCGAGTAGTATTATTCTGGAAATGCGGTTTTTTTTATGTAGTCGAAGAGCAACTCATTTTTTAACCATTTTTTAGGAGGCCTATTATGAATCAGCAGTTAAACCACAAGAGAATCGGAAAGCTTATCATTCTTACCTGTTTTTTGCTGTTGTTTCAGACGTCATACGTATGGGCGGCCGAAGACATCACGGGGCAGTGGGAAATGAAGATGGACTTCGGCGGCAGAGAGAGCTTTGCGACGATGACCATCTCGAAGGAGGCGGACGGCAGCTTAACGGGCAAGTGGGGTTCGGGTGAGCTGACTAATGTCAAGTTCGACGATGGAAAGCTCACATTTACCCGGATAATTACATTTGGCGACTCGGAATTCATAATGGAGTATGAGGGAACTTTAAGGGATGGTAAAATCACGGGCCGGATGTCAAGCGACCGGGGGGACTTCACGGTCAACGGATCTCGTAAGAAGCACAAGTGCCCTGCTCTTGGTCAGTGGGACATGAAGTATAGTGTCGGTGATCGAGAAATGACGGGCAAGCTGACGTTATCCGGTAAGCCGGACGGTACGATGGCCGGCACGTGGGGTGCTGCGCGTGGTGAGCATACGATATCTGATGTCAAATTCGCAGATGGAAAGCTCAGCTTTACTCGAAACAGCAAGTACGAAAACTTTGAGTTTGAAACGAACTTTGAGGGTACGGTCAAAGGGCACGATTTATCCGGAGTATTCAGGAGTGGGCGGGGAGAAATATCGGCAGCCGGTGAGCGAATCGGGGCGCCGCTTATAGGAAAGTGGGAGCTGACAACAACATCGGAAAGAGGTCCCCTAACGCGCATGCTTACAATCTTCTCAGATATGACGGGAAGGTATGAATCCTTTGGCGGAGAGATTCCCATCAAAGACCTCAAACTCGAAGGCGACCAGGTTACCTTTATTATCGAGATGGGTTGGGGGGACAGGACTTTCAAACTGGACTTCGAGGGCAAGCTGGAAGGCAAGAGCCTTACCGGTCAGCTTGTCTCGGAGAGGGGCACTACCGAGGTGGCCGGTAAGATGATCAAGGAGGTATCGCCTGTTGTCGGTACGTGGGAATTTACGAGAGAGACCTCACGAGGCACGCGTACGAGCAGGCTGAAAATCACCGAAGACATGACGGCGACGTACACATATCGTGATAATGAGGTGGCCGTTACAGACCTTAAGGTGGACGGCAATCAGGTGAGCTATAAAATCACTATGAGATATGGTGACCGCGAATATACGATGGAATTTAAGGGTAAGGTTGACGGGACGACGCTCGTCGGAGAGCGTATCACTTCCAGAGGTACCAGCAAGATTATCGGCAAGAAGATTGATTGATACAGTATTGGAAATGGTAGAAATTCAGAGGGCTTGCCTGCACATTCGGGCAAGCCTTTTTTTCTCTCAGTGCGAGCTTTCTCTGCTCCGCTTCGTTGAAATCCTAAAGCGGTGTCGATAATTACAGCGGACGTATCCAGATATTACGGAAGCGTACGGGATTGTTGTGGGCCGAGAGGCTGAGCGGCAGTTTTTCGGCCATTGTTTTTGGGTATTTCGGCAGGATTCTATGGCCGGTCCGGCCGTAGATTTTCTGGTTGTGGTGGACGAGGACGCCGTTGTGCAGGACGGTGACATAAGCGGGCTTTTGGAGCTTTCCGGATTTGAAGACGGGGGCGAAGAAGATAATGTCGTATGTCTGCCACTGGCCGGGCTTACGGCAGGCATTTACCATTGGAGGACTCTGGGCGTAAACGGAGGCCGCCTGGCCGTCGGGATAGAGCTTTTCGGTGTATGAATCGTAAACCTGGATTTCAAAGAGGCCCATTAGAATTACGCCATTGTTGCCGCGGTTGAACATGTGGCCCTGCGGCGGGTTTGGGGCCATCCATTCGATGTGCAACTGGCAGTCGCCGAAGGGCTGTTTTGTTGTGAGATTGCCGGAGACGGCGATAAGCTCGCCATTTTCTATTTTCCAGTCGGAGATTTGCCATTGCCGGAGATCTGTTCCGTCGAAGAGGACAATTGCGTCTGTTGGAGCGGCGCCGGTTTTTCCTGTAACGTCCGGTGGGGCCGGGGTGACTTTCTTCGGAGCCGGACGGTCGGGGTCGTGCACGTGGTAGCCGCACCAGGGGAGGATGGGGGTATCTTTATAGCCTATGATGCCGGAGCCGTCTTTGGCCTTTACAAGTTTCGGCTTGTTCTGGCCCGTAGAAGTATTTGCCGGAACAAGGAGCAGGATTACGATGGTTGATATTGCTATTAAAACGATAGTTGCAGAATGGCGATTCATAACAGACTCCTTATAGAATTTGCTCAGGATAAGTTGTTTTAACAAGCCGGATTTCTCAGCTCCTCTTCACTGCTCTCGAAATGGCAGCAGAGTGACATAGATGTTTACCCTCTCCAGGGGCGCTGTCTGTTTGCTTTTGAGAGCACGTTTTTTGCGATAATTACGTCTTCAGTGACTTGAAAATCGAACATGCCCGCACAAATAAAATCGGCGCCGTTGTCAAAGGCATATTTGAAACCTTCACTCGGGTGGATGGCACCTGCGGCTAAAGTCTTGAAAGTTATCCAGGGCTTGTCCACCGTTTTCATAAATTCGATGGTTCGTTCCGGGTCGAGTGCCCAGATATTATCATGGTCGTCGGCACCGAAGCTATCGACATTCCATTCTATCCGTTCTTCTTTTGGGGTAACGGACCAGTAATTGCCGTGGTGGAGCGTTTTCATATAAAAATCGGGCTCTACACCGGCCTTTTCACATGCAATCGGCACTTCAATAGAATGGGCTCCAATACCGGCGGGAATCCCGTTTTGCTTGATAAACTCAACGGTTTTCGCGAGAAGGTCAACGCGATTATTTTTGACCCATTTATCTCCGATTCCACCCTGTACATAAGCGGCCACCGCTCCCTTATCAATCGCTCTCTTTATATTGGTTGTAAGGTCGCCTGCTTTCGGGTGTGTCTGAGCAATCCATTGGATTTTTCCGCCTCTTTCGTTCCAGTATTTATCGAGCACCCTGATCCCGCCCGCGAGGATTGTATTTATTCCGTTCTCTTCGTACATTTGAAGTGTCTGAAGAATCTTTTCATTGGTGCTGTAGGCCTTGAACAATTCGGAGATATATTTTAAGTCTCTGCTGTGCGACCAGCCGCTAAAGGGATTGCCGCCGGCGATTAACCTGCTGAATTTAACATTGCCAATCATGCCCATTGGTAAAGTGTTATTGGAGACATCCAGGGCCGGAACAACTGATTCATTTGCTGATACAGTTTTGTTATTACGACTTAAACTGAATGAAGCGCCGGTCGAAGCGATAACGGATTTTTTCAGAAAACCGCGGCGGTCTATACTTTCTGACATAGTCACCTCTCTCAGTTATTTTGCCACAGAGACACTCACAACCGTATTAAAGACACAGCCCCCCCCTATTGCCGAGTTTAATTTTGCAGTTCTGCAATTGCCTCTTCGACGGATGCGTTTTTGTGTACCATTTTGCTCAGGGCCTGTACCATCTTGTCCGGGGTTTTATGTTGGAAGGCGTTTCGACCTATCGAGACGCCCGCGGCACCGGCCGCAAGGGCGCCTTCAACCATTTTGAAAATATCCTCGTCGCTGCTCATTTTCGGCCCGCCTGCTATTACCACCGGAACGGGACAGCCATTGACTACTTCTTTGAAACTCTCAACGCTGCCGGTATAGACCACCTTAACGATATCAGCTCCGAGTTCGGCCCCGACCCGAGCGGCGTGCTTTACGTTGTTTACATCGTATTCGTCTTTGATTTTCGGCCCGCGGGAGTACATCATCGCCACCAGCGGCATCTGCCAGAGCGCGCAGCGCTCGCTGATGTGCCCCAACTGGCGCAGCATTTCTTTATCGGTCTCTGCACCCAGATTTATATGGACGGAGACGGCGTCGGCACCGAGCTTGATTGCCTCTTCGACGCTGCAAACCAGCTCCTTTGCGTTTGGGTCGGGACTAAGCGATGTTCCGCCGGAAAGGTGAATAATCAGTCCGACATCTTTGCCGGCGCCTCTGTGGCCGGCGAGGACCACTCCTTTGTGCATCAGGATGGCGTTGGCGCCACCGGCTACGACATTGCTGATGGCTGTTCGCATGTCCGCAAGGCCGTCAATCGGGCCTACGGTAACGCCGTGGTCCATCGGTATAATTACGGTCTTGTTGGAATTGCGGTCGATGATTCTTTCGAGTCTGATCTTTTTGCCTATCATTGTAACAATCTCCAAGTTATAACTTTCCCATAAAATCTACCGAAAGCTAATAAAAAGGCAAGAAAAAAACGGATGCCGGTTTTGATTTTCCCGAAGGTCTTTGCTTAAGAGCGATTTGATATTTGTTTTACGCTCTTAAGGGAGCCCCTAAAAATGAATTTTTAGAGGTTCCCTAAGGATTCAGTCTAGACCTTCGAGCCAGTGTTGAGTAAAGATTTCAAGGTCCCAAAAATCCACGGTGCCGGACTGGTTGATATCTGCGCCCTGGCAATTACCATTCGAGGGACTACAGTTGTCCCTGCCCCATTGTCTTGCGAAAAGTGCAAAATCGATAAAATTAACTCCATCCGGACAGTCGAGATCACCAATGGGAATTAATGAAAGCAAAGCTGGATAGTTCATATCCTCACAGATTGTCCATATGTTCCAGAAATCCCATCCGGTTGAAAGAAAAGTATCCATCTTTTTCATTTGGGCGGTCGTTTTGCCAGTTCCGCCGGCACTGGTCTGCTGGCCGCTTGTTTGAGTGTCCCAAAAAGAACGTGAGACATTTCCCAATACCCTGATGAATCCCGTAAAGCCGCCTACGTCCTGCCTGCCTGATACGCTGCCTGATGAGTAACACTTGTAAACTCTACCTTGTTCAACTTGTCCTACGAGCCCGCCCACGTATCTATCCGCCTCGACAGTACCGGTGGCATAGCAGTTGGTAACTTCGCTGAGTTCGTCGGTTGTCTTTCCTACCAGCCCGCCGACATTTCTATTTCCTGCTACGTTGGCCCTTGAGTAGCACTGTTTGGCGGTTCCGTCGTCGGTTAGTCCGGTTAATCCACCGATATATGCATCGCCCGAGACATTGCCTGATGACCAGCATAGACTGATTCTTCCGGAGTTTAAGCCTATCAGGCCGCCAATATTGCTGCTGCCTGTGACG
>CAZWME010000161.1:0-8428 GCA_964634515.1 uncultured Pirellulales bacterium
TCGGCATGGTTCAATCTGATATGCTCAAGGGTAACACTTTTCAAGATAGCACAACGGCCAAAAATACTTCTAACATTCTGTTAAAGCAGAAGTTACGGGCAATACAGCGGTCCGCCGGATTAAGAAAAGTGTTACCCTGTTTTGAACCATGCCAAAAATCTTCTGTCAAATTTAGAATTGAGAATTAGAAAAGAAACAAGACGTAAGACGACTCCATTAGACTAAAAGACACTCTAACGGGGCAAGTTTTGAGTTGGTTTTTCGTGTTTTTTGTCGAAAATTGCGGCTATTTTCCCTATTTTAATGCTCAAAATCCATCATTTTTCACTTGTAAGTTATAATTCAATAGTGTAATTATTCC
This sequence comes from uncultured Pirellulales bacterium, assembly GCA_964634515.1. Lineage (GTDB taxonomy): Bacteria > Planctomycetota > Phycisphaerae > Sedimentisphaerales > Anaerobacaceae > NIOZ-UU13. Next base: position 362 of record CAZWME010000161.1, read on the forward strand.
TTAGATTGGCGAGCAGGCGAGACATCTTAGATTAGTAGCTGGTGATTACTCTGTTTTAAGCAGTGTTATGCGGACAGTGAAGCGATTTTGGAATTTTATACAGAAACAATATAAACATAGTTCGGAGCGAAGAAATGAGAAAGACCCACACAGTCATTGCCTGCCTTCTGGTAATCCTAGCTGCCAGAGGGATCTTAGCAGATGATCTGAACACAATCATGATGGAGGCAACGTGCAAGATTGCCGCTCCAGGCACATTGGGCACTGGCTTCATCATTGGTAAACCCGATAAGAAGAATCCACCCAAGGCATTCTACACACTTGTCACTGCCGATCATGTTCTCCGTGCTGCTCAAAGTGACAGAGTCATGCTTACTTTACGGCAAAAGCAGCTGAATGAGACTTGGAAACGTCTAGAAGTGCCGGTTCAGATTCGAAATAAGAAGAAGGAACTCTGGCAGAAACACCCAAAGATGGATGTTGCTGCCATGTTCATTCGTTTACCTACAAATATTGTAACTACCCTCCTGACAACAGACCTCTTAATTAATGACAGCAAATTGAAGGAATATGAGATTCACCCGGGATTAGAGCTTCTTTGTCTTGGCTATCCATTCGGCGCCGAGGCAAATGCGCATGGATTCCCCATTCTTCGGAGCGGTAGAATTGCATCATACCCCCTAACTCCAACCAAGGACAACAAGACTTTTCTTTTCGACTTTACAGTATTCCGAGGAAACAGTGGTGGACCCGTCTATTTCTTCAAAGAGGATCCGACATATGGAGGAGTCCGACACATGGGCACTGCCATCTACTGAATCATGGGCCTTGTGGTAAAGGAACGGAACATCACTCAAAAGGTACAACAGCTTTACGAAAAGAGAGAGACGGTTACACCTCTTCAACTTGGAGAAGTGATACACGCAACCTTTATCAAAGAACTCATCGACTCAATGGATACGCCGAAGAAGTGAGTTCCTAACAGGGGAATTAACGGGGTACGGTACGTTTTTAGGTGAGTTGTGCGTGATAACGATAGGTTTAGATAGGGGACACCGGACGGGATTACTCTGAATGACGAGAAATTCGGGATGTTATATGGAAACTATATATACATAGTTATGTCATTTTAATAAGGGAGCTAAACACTATGGATTCCAAAAGAATAAGAACATTAAAAAGAGAAATTATTAATATAGTTCCCAAATTCCCCAATAATAAAGCTACGAAAAAAAATTTAGAATCAAAACATTTAACTGATTTACTCATTGTATATTTAAACTGGGCAGCACGTTTAATTACTCCAAGAGCAAGAAAAGTTGAGATTGAAAGTGAAGTCACTAATGATGATCGTTGGGATTTGATTTCAAGTAGCTTTTCATTTCTCAGGGAAAAAATTGAAAATGGTGACGATTTGACTCCGCATTTATCATTAAAAGCACAAGAAAAAGGATATACTCCAGCTGCTTCTGAATCAGGATCCGCGACAGATAAATGGGCTGATAAAGACTTTTTGTTAAATATAATGAATTTTTACCATTTCCATTTAGGAGAAATAAACGAGGGAGGTAAAAACATTTCAGAACGATCACCTGATTTGATTTTTGCCAGAGTTGATAAATTCACCTTTAGAGCTATTGGTATTTTTCATCATTCTGTATTTAAGCCAACAAATTCAGTTACAAAAGAAATGTCATCAGAACGTAGAAGGCTTTGGCAAATATTTGATAAATACGTAACACAAGGAGTAAAAAATGGAGGTATTGTAATACCGGCGATGATTACCACTTCTGGCCATTGTTTGCAAATTGTTCAACTAGCACAGGAGTATTTTCGCATCATTAAAGAGGTTGATAGTAAATTAGATGACAGAGAATTTGTTAAATCTTTTTTTGAAGACACGGATATTAGACCACCTAAGGAGCCAAAGCTTAATTGGTGTTTCAGAGGGACTGATTTAGGAATTTTTGATAAAGCTACTAATCTGTTTGTCGTTTATAAATATGGTATAAACTAGACGTGGTTTAACATAACTAATGTTTACAGCGGAGCGGCTTCGCCGCCCACTGAAGAATTAAAGTGATACAGTACATTTTTCGATGAGTTGTACTTGATAGTGATAGGTTTTGTTCAACCTATTCGTGAGATTGCTTTTGGTAAGTTAATATCCCAACCCTTTCGATAATCTCGGCGGATTAGTTTGTCGGCTTCGGGGGCGTTTGTTGCTTTTAGTGTTTTGGCATTCCACATCATCTTTTTATCGAGGCGGACGGCGAGATTGCCGAGGAGTACCATTTCAGTAAGTTGGCCGGAGTAGTCGAAACTGGATAGCGGTTTTGGTCCTCCTTTTATGGCCTGGAGCCACTCTATGTCTTCGTTGGGGACGCGGCGGATGGTTTTAGGGGTGTCAGCGAATTTTTTCAGGCGGCCGGAGGGAGTAACAATCCAGTCGGTAGCGCTTCGTTTGAAGGCCATTAATCCCTTATCGCCGACAAGGACCATATCCCAGCTCCTGGGGTCATCGATGGCCGGAGGTTTTCTCCTTCTGTTTCTGCCGGTATTGGCGGCCTCTCGGCCTGGGTCGTTGATTTTGGCCTCTTTGGTTGCCTGCTGGAGCAGTTTGTATGGCGCATTCTGTTTGCCATCTTTGGTGCCATCGTACCAGACGAATTTTACTTTGGGCTGCTTTACCGCGGCCTCCGGGCCGACGGCGCCACCGAATTTGCCGCCGCCTACTGATGAGCGCCGGGGGAATATATACGTGATGGTTGACCAATCGGGGCCGGACTCGGTGGTCTGGCCGCCGGATTCGGCTTCGACACTAAGGGGCGAGCCCAGGTCGAGTGCCCAATAAGGCATGTCCATAATGTGGCAGGCCATGTCGCCGAGCGCGCCGGTGCCGAAATCCCACCAGCCGCGCCACTTGAACGGTACGTAGCAGGCGTTATATTTGCGCATCGGGGCCGGGCCGAGCCAGAGGTCCCAATCCAGGTCGGCCGGTTTGGGCTGGGCGGCGAGGCGTTTTCGCTCATCGATTGCTTTTTGTCCCTGCGGCCAGATAGGGCGGTTGGTCCATGCGTGTACCTCGCGCACCGGGCCGATTATGCCGGCGCGCACGAGCTCGACACCGCGGCGGATCGGTTCACCGGCATGCGCCTGGTTGCCCATCTGGGTCTGCACTTTGTAGTATTTGGCAGCGTTGGTCATTAAGCGTGCTTCATATATCGAATGCGTCAGCGGTTTCTGGCAGTACACATGTTTGCCCATGGACATGGCCATTAAGGAGGGCAGGGCGTGTGTGTGGTCGGGGGTGCTTACCGTGACGGCGTCGATGCCTTTTTCCTTTTCGAGCATGATGCGGAAGTCTGTATAGCGTTTGGCGTTCGGGAAGCTTTTGAACGTGCCGCCGGCTTTAGTGCCATCGACATCGCAGAGCGCCACGAACGTGGCCCCGGCTTTGGTCAGGTCTCTGACTTCGCCGGCCCCTTTGCCGCCGACACCGATGCCTGCCAGGTAGAAGCGTTCATTGGCGCCCCAGACGGACTTTGGAATGTATGTGAATGCGAACGATGATGCTGCTGTTGCGAGAAATGTACGACGATTTATTTGGTGATTTGACATCTTTGGTCCTTTCCGTTGAATTTCAGGATATCGAACTATTATTAGATTATCAAATCGATGGAGGAATAGCAAAGGAAATTTAGTGGATTAGAGATTAGAGAATTGGTTAATTGGCAAGCAAATAAAGGCAACCGCATGGGCTAAAGCCCATCCTACCTTTTTAGATGATTAATGAGATTGTTTGGATTTTAGTTGTATATGTGGTACACTTGAGGGGAATAATATGTGGCCCGTTTGTGTATGATTATCTCATTCGAGGGTATATGCAATGGGTACTGGTGAACGCGGGCCGGGAAACAGCAACATCATTATTGTGAGGTGTGAGTATGAACAGGACAAGTAAAGGCATGTCACGACGAAAGTTTCTAAAATCATCAACCGGAGCCGTTGTGGCTGTTACTATTGTGCCGCGTCATGTTTTGGGGCGCGGGATGACCTCGCCGAGTGAAAAGCTGAATATCGCAGGGATTGGCGCCGGTGGTATGGGAGGCGGCGATATCAATTCCGTATCCGGCGGCAACAATATCGTGGCCCTGTGCGACGTTGACCTGCGGCGCGCCTCGACAATCAAGAAATATCCAAAGGCCAGGGTGTTCCGTGATTTCCGCAAGATGTTCGATGCTATGGAAGATAAGATCGACGCGGTTGTCGTCGGCACGCCGGACCATTTTCATGCGGTGGCGGCTATGGCCGCAATGAAGCGGGGCAAGCATATCTACTGCGAGAAGCCTCTGGCCCATTCGGTTGGCGAGGTCCGCGCCTTAATGAAGGCGGCCAGGGATTACAATATTGTGAGCCAACTTGGGAACCAGGGGCATTCCTATGATACCATCCGCACGTTCTGTGAGTGGGTATGGGACGGCGCTATCGGCAGCGTTCACACGATACACTGCGGCTGCTCAGCCGTCAACTCGGGGATAGACAGGCTGCGAAGCCTGAGCGAGAAGCATGATGTTCCCGCGGAATTAGAGTGGGACCTGTGGCTTGGGCCGGCCAAGTGGCGGCCGTATCATCCGACCTACCTGCCGGGATCGTGGCGCGGCTGGGTACCGTTCGGCAACGGTACTGTTGGCGACTGGACTTGTCACGTTGTTGACCCGGTCTTCTGGGCCCTTGAGTTGGGTGCGCCCAGCACAATAACAGCGAAGGTTGATAACTACGACCCGAAGACACAGGGTGACGCTTACCCGAAGGGTGACATAATAACCTATGAATTCCCGGCCAAGGGCATTCGCGGGCCCATTACTATGGTCTGGCACAGCGGTACCAGCAGGATACCACGTGCGAAGGAGCTGGAGCCGGGGCGGAAGGGCGTCGATACGGGGGCCTATGTATATGGCGATGAGGGTGTCATTATGTATGGCTCGCACGGGGCCGGGGGCGTTCGGATAATCCCGGAGAAGGCGATGAAGGCCTATGAGCTGCCGGAGAAGAAGATTCCCAGGGTCAGGGGACATCATAACGACTGGCTGCGGGCTATCCGCGAAGGGCGGAAGGCCGGGTCGGACTTCTCCTATGGCGGGCCGCTAACGGAAATCGCAATGTTGGGCGTTGTCGCGCTGAAGATGCCCGGTACGAAACTGCAGTGGGATGCACAGGCCATGAAGTTTACGAACTGCCCCGAGGCCAATAAATTCGTCGACCCGCCGTACAGAAAGGGCTGGACGCTGTAGTTTCCATTGTAGTAGTAGAGTAATTATCTTTTTTAAAGAAAAGGATAAAACTCATGCGGGAACGAAACGGTTTTACGTTAATAGAGCTGCTCGTAGTTATTGCCGTGATCGCATTGCTGCTGGCTATTTTGATGCCGGCCCTGCGCGCGGCCCGGGGGCAGGCCCAGATGGCGGCATGTTCGGCCCAGTTGCGTCAGTTTGGTCTGGCCTGGAGTCAATATGCCGATGACAACGACGGCTTTAATATTGAATACGCGCCTTCATCACAATGGGCCAGTGGCGGATTCTGGTTCTATCAATTGGGCCCGTATTTCAGTGCGAAGGAATTCGCCAGCGGCCGGGGTGACACCCGCAGCGGTGTTCTGAGGATTCTGAGGTGTCCGGCGGCCAGAATTTGGAAAAATACGTACAATGACACTTCCCCTTTATATGGATCTCACGATACGGCCTGGCGGTGGAGCTCACAGGTGGGCAGCCAGGGTCGAGAAGAAGTACATGAAGGAAGCTATACCCTGAATGGCTGGATGCAGAACCTCAGCGCGGAGCGCAAGACGGGTTACGCAGCGGATCGAGTTCGGAACTATTACTTTAAGTATGATGATGCGCGTGTCGAAAGCCCCATCATATCCGACGGGGGATGGGTTGACGCGTGGCCGGACAATCCTCACGTAGCCGAAACAAACCAGTTCCTTGACTTGAAGGGATCGGGAATTCCCGGCGCTCCCTATCGGATGAGTCCCAACCAACTCACTCGTATCCTTCTTGAGCGCCATGGAAGAGGTATCAATATCCTGTTCAAGGCCGGGCAAGTGCAGCGTATTTCACTGGAGAAGGTGTGTCATTACAAGTGGCATCGATACTTCACGCCGGTTGCTGAACTGGACCTGCCGTAGCTCAGTTGACTGTCACACCCTTTTTAGAAAGTTCGTGTTGCATCATCGCCTCGTACAACGCGAGTTGAATGTCCGGAATCTCTTCAAAGCCCACCTTGCATGTTCCGGCGTTTTCACTCCTTTTCACAACCCATGACTTCTGTGAATTGTACGGCAGTTTTTGATCTCCTGCATTTCGGACAAAGCCGCCAATGTTTAAGGAAATCTTCTATATTACCTTCGACTGTGCCCAGGAGATGCTCATTTACCTTTGCGCTGATAACAGGCTCTCCACACTCCTCGCAGACGAGCAATTTGGCCCGTGACTTGAACGGAGATATCTCCACTTCCTGCTCGGGTAGATGAATCCTCATTTTGATTGTCCCGACAGGGCAAACAGCGACGCATGCCCCGCAGCCAATACAATCCTCGGAGGGCTGCCGGAATGGTGCCGCAACGGTGCGTTCGACGCCGCGTCCGGAAAATCCGATAGCAGACTGCCCGATTATCTCCTGGCAAACCTTAACGCACAAACCGCATAGAATGCAATTTCTCTGACACTCTGTAACTGTTGGATAACGTGATTCTTTCACACCCATACGTGCAGCCAATGCTTTGAGTTCTTCACTCTCCGGCGCCCTTGCAAGCAATAGTTCCATTACGCCGCGACGGGCCCGTTTAGCCCGGGCGCTGGAAACGTAAACGACAATGTCCTTCCTTCCGGGGTAATTACAAGCAGTGATAAGCTGTCTCCAGTCACCTCGGTCAAGCTCCACCATGCATAATCGACACGTCGCATCGGGTGAAAGGGCCGGGTGATAGCAAAGAGTCGGAATCCAGATACCGGCCTTTTTAGCGGCATCGAGAACGGTCGCATCTTTTTCGACCCTGACTTTACGTCCATCTATGGTTACTGTGGGCACTGGCTTACCTTTCCTTATACTTTTAAGACAGCAGTGAAGGGACATTTTTCCCAACACATTCCGCAGAGCGTGCACTTGTCCTGGTCAATCACATGCGGAACCTTCTTTTCGCCGGTGATAGCACCTACCGGGCAATTTTTCAGGCAGATTCCACAGGCTTTGCAGGCCTCTTCGTCAATCTCGTAACGGAACAGGCCTCGACACTCTTTTGCCGGACATCTCCGCTCTATGATATGAGCATCATATTCGTCTCGGAAATAGCGTATTGTAGAGATAACAGGATTTGCGGCAGTCTTCCCGAGAGCACATAAAGCAGTTCCTTCCAATAGTTCTGCCAGCTCCTCAAGTCTCTCTATGTCCCCAACCTGTCCTTCTGCATCGGTTATGCGGTTGAGAATGTAGAGCATCTGGGATATACCCTCGCGGCAGGGGGTGCATTTACCACATGATTCTTTCTGAAGAAACTCGGTGAAGTACCTTGCAACCCTCACCATGCATGTATCCTCGTCCATAACGATCATACCGCCGGAACCCATCATCGAACCGAGCTGCGTGAGTTCTTCGAAGTCCACACGGGTGTCGAGGTTTTCCGATGGTATACATCCGCCTGAGGGACCTCCGGTCTGGACCGCCTTGAAACGCTTGCCATCCCGCATTCCCCCTCCAATTTCATCAATGATCCGCCGCAATGTCAGGCCCATGGGGACTTCCACCAGCCCTGTATTCAATACCTTTCCAACCAGACTAAAGACCTTGGTTCCTTTGGACTTTTCCGTTCCAATGCCGGCAAACCATTTGCCGCCACGGTTTATTATCTTTGGAACATTGGCCCAGGTCTCTACGTTGTTAAGGTTTGTGGGTTTTCCTTGAAGACCGCTTTCCACAGTGTGGACATACTTTGCCCTGGGTTCGCCCGAGCAACCTTCCAGAGAGGCCATCAGGGCAGTTGATTCCCCGCAGACAAACGCTCCGCCGCCG
>CAZWME010000162.1:0-3770 GCA_964634515.1 uncultured Pirellulales bacterium
AGCCAAGCGAACCAGGGCGGTAGCCGAAACAACCATCGCGACAGAAACAGAAGCTGAAACCGAACAAAGCGAAATTACAGATAAAAAGGACGCTTCGACAGCTACCGTTGAAAAGGAAACAGCGGTAACCACATTAGAAGAGCCGCCCCCGGTCGAAGAAAAGATAATCGAGGCACCACCAGAGGCACCACCGGAGCCACCGCCGGAACCGGAACCGATACTACCCGCCGGGCCGATTTTGGAGAAACCTGAACCCGCCAAACTGAGCGGGCCACAGGTTGTTCGAGTAGAAGCACCGGAGCCGGTACGAAGACGACCCAAGCCCAAGCCTAAACCCAGATACGATGCGCCTGTAACCGAGCCGTTGATGTACAGTCACAATAAAGAGCAAGAGTCGGTTTCAGTAACCGGCAAGGACAAAAAATCCGCCCCAAAACGACAAAAAGAAAGAACACACGGACGAAGACGAGACGGACGAGATTCGGAAACAGTAAAGAAGCCCAAAGCCAGCAGCAGATGGCGGCAAAGAGATATTGAAGAAAGACAAGCCCGTCTTGACGCGGCCGGCGGTGAGGGCCTGCGTTTAAGACCGACACGTAAAATCGCTTCCAAATCCAAGCTGAAAGCAGCAGGACCTGTCAGGCCGAAAAAGGCCACTATAAGCGAGCCAATTACAGTAAAAGATCTTTCGGCGGCCCTGGCTATTAAAGCAACGGATATCATTCAAAAGTTAATGCAGCAAAGTGTAATGGCAACTGCTAATCAGGTGATAAGCAATGAGGTTGCCGAAATAGTTGCTCTGGAGTTTGAGACTGAACTGGTTGTGGAGCACAAAAGCACACTGGAAGAACAGATAAAGAAAGAATTTAAAGAGCAACCGAGAAACAATCTCCAGAAACGCGCGGTTGTCGCCGCAATGCTCGGACACGTTGACCATGGCAAAACCAGCTTGTTGGACAAAATCCGTTCAACACACATAGCATCCGGCGAAGCAGGCGGCATTACCCAGCATATCGGGGCATCTGAAGTTACCTGGGACGATAAAAGAGTAACATTTCTCGATACGCCGGGTCACGAGGCTTTTACGGCAATGCGTGCCAGAGGGGCCAATATGACTGACGTTGTGGTGCTGGTGCTCGCCGCTGATGATGGAGTAATGCCCCAGACAATCGAGGCAATAGCCCACAGCAAGGCTGCGGGAGTTCCAATTATTGTTGCATTGAATAAAATAGATTTGCCCGGGTGCGATATAAATCGTATCTTTTCCCAGTTAGCCGAGCAGGAGCTGACCCCGGCTGAATGGGGAGGCGAAACGGAACTCGTCAAAACCAGCGCAATCTCCGGTGAGGGCATAGATGATTTGCTCGAATCCCTGGATTACGTGGCGGAACTGCTGGAGCTTAAGGCCGATGCCACAATTCCCGCGACAGGATGGGTAATTGAAGCCAGGATGTCGGCGAAGCGAGGGCCAGTGGCGACACTTTTAATCAAGGAAGGCCGCCTGAAGAAAGGTGATGTGATATTAGCCGGTAATGCCTACGGCAGAGTAAAAATGTTGAAAAACAGCTACGGCAAAACCACAAGAACGGGCACAAGCTCTATGCCGGTGGAGATAACGGGCCTTAGTGATGTTCCCCAGGCCGGTGATAGATTTTACTGTCTGAACGACATCAACAAAGCCAAGGCTATCGCCGAAGAGAACCAAATACGCTCAAGAGAGAATTCTTTAGCAGAACGGACACAGGTAACATTAGACAATTTATTCAGCCAGATAGAAGCCGGCAAAACAGAAACATTAAATCTTATCATCCGGGCCGACGTTCAGGGCTCTGTGGATGTGTTGAAAAAATATTTATCAGAGCTGAGCGTCGAGGAAGTAAAGATTAATATCCTTCATGCCGCGCCGGGCGGAATTACAGAAGGTGACGTTGTGCTTGCCGAGGCATCGAACGCCATTATCATCGGCTTCAACGTTGTCCCCGAAGAACATGCAGCCAAGATAGCAGAATCCAAAGGTGTTGAGATAAGGCTGTACAATGTCATCTACCGTATAACCGAAGATTTACAGAAATCAATGGCCGGGATGCTTGAGCCTGAAGAGGAAGAAAAGGCGATCGGCAGAGCCGCGGTTCGAAATACATTTAAAATATCACGAATTGGTACGATTGCCGGCTGCTACGTCAGCAGCGGACATGTAAGCAAGAACGCAAAGATGAGGCTGATACGCGACAACATCGTGCTTAAAGACAATCTCAGCCTAGAGTCGCTCAAGCATTTCAAGGATGACGCCCGTGAAGTAAAGACAGGGCTTGAGTGTGGTATTAAGATAGCAGGATTCGACGATATTAAAGTCGATGACGTTCTTGAGTTCTATGAAATAGTGAAAGTGGCCAGAACCCTTTCGTCTTGAGGCGGATACCGTGAATTATGGCAACTCGAAGGCAGGAGAAAGTAGCTCGTGTGGTGAAAGAAGCCGTCAGTGACGCTATTGCTCACCATCTTAGTGACCCCCGAATTGAAGGGTTCGTGAGCGTTACGCGAGTCGAAATGTCGCCTGATTTACGCAATGCCAATGTGTATTTAAGCATTTTCGGCAGGGATGAAGTCTCTCAGAGCAAGACTTTTAAGGCTATAACACATGCAAAAAGCCGAATACAATCTATGGTAGCCGGCAATTTGCAGAGCAAATTCTGTCCTGTATTGCATATTTACAGGGATGAAAAATTTAAAAAGACCTTAGAGACTTTGAACCTGATAGACAAGGCCGTCAGTGGACTGGAAAAAGAAGACACCGAAGAAGATTTGAACAACGAGGAAATATAAAGTGAAATCCCGGAGCACCGGGTAATGTACCCTTGAATCTCGAAGGGCAAAAATTGCCGCTGAGAAAATGGGGGTGTAATATCAGGGTTTTTATACTATCGGCAAGAGGCTGATATGAAGAACAGCAAAAATTATTCCAGGAAAATACAAAAACTGCACAGTTCATTGAATCGGAAATATCCGAAAGTTCAAAAAGTTACCCACGATGAACCTACGGATGCAATTATTTATGGTATCATTTGCTCCAGGTTGGATGAAAAGACGACAGAATCCGCAATTAAGAGGTTCTCTGATTATTTCATTGACCTGAACGATTTGCGCGTTTCAAGGATAGAAGAAATTGTTGAAATGTTAGGTGACGATACACCTGTTACAAGAGATGTGGCCTTGACAATTACTACTGTTTTGCGAGCCATATTCAACGAATATCATAAAGTGAGCTTAGAGGGATTAAAGAAAACAGGCAAACGTCCGGCTCGACAGGCTCTTGAGAAGATGGAAGGTATTAGCCGTTTTGTTGTCGATTACTGCATGTTGACTTCTCTGCAAGGCCATGCCATACCGATTACCGAAGGAATGACAGCATATCTCAAAAGCAAGGAATTGGTCTATCCCGACGCGAGCGAGCAGGAAATAGGGGGCTTTTTGGCCAAGCAGATCTCCGCCAAAAAGGGGTACGAATTTTATGCACTCCTGCGGCGTGAAAGCGAAGCATACAGCAGTAAAAAGAAGAAAAAAAACAAAACTGCTTCTGCAAAAAAGAAGACAACTAAAAGTCAAAAGAAAAAAACAACTAAGAAAGTGACCAGGACGAAAAAGAAGAAAAAATAAAAAGCAAATCATGTCAAATCAAATTTTAAAATTAGGTGTCCCTGCGGGCAGTCTGCAAAAGGCGACTATCAAACTGTTTAACAAGGCCGGATTCCAAATTGCCGACTCCGAAAGAA
>CAZWME010000162.1:3780-8377 GCA_964634515.1 uncultured Pirellulales bacterium
TTTACCACGTATAAATGACGAACAAATCCGACTTATCATGCTGCGGGCGCAGGAGATGGGCAGATACGTAGCCGACGGTGTTATCGACGCCGGCATTACCGGGTATGACTGGATAATGGAAAATGACTGCGATGTGGTGGATGTCTGTCAACTTGCCTACAGCAAAGCCTCAAGCAATCCTGCCAGGTGGGTACTGGCTGTTCCCGGTGAATCACAGGTTAAAAACGCAAAGGATTTGGACGGCGGTATCGTCGCAACCGAACTGGTTAACGTAACAAAAAAATATTTCGCAGATCAGGGTGTCAACGTAAAGGTTGAATTCAGTTGGGGTGCTACGGAGGTAAAAGCCCGGCTGGTCGATGCAATAGTAGAGCTTACCGAGACGGGGACGTCACTGCGGGCGAACGACCTGCGAATAATAGATACCGTTATTACCTCCACGACAAGGTTCATCGCAAATAAGCAGGCATGGGAAGACAAGTTCAAGCGTGAAAAGGTAGAAAATATCTCGATACTGCTTAACGCCGCAATCGAAGCCCGCAGTAAAGTCGGGCTTAAGATGAATATAAAAAAAGACAACTTAGAGTCGATATTGAAGATTTTGCCCGCTGAAAAAAGCCCGACTATCTCATCACTGGCTGATGCGGATTTTGTGGCGATAGAAGTGATTATCGAGGATAAAGTCGAACGGACATTAGTACCGGCGTTGAAGCGGGCCGGAGCATCGGGAATTATCACCTATCCGCTGAATAAGGTCTTACACTAAGACGGCATAAAAGGCTGATTTAAAATTTCTTGCGATTCGACTTCGCCCATGCCTAAAGGTTTTCGCCACGACATTTACATAACTGCTGAATGTTAATTACTCCATAAACTCATCAGTCAACATCAGGCGGATTCAGGTATTTAAATTCGAAGAAGAATCCGTCGGACTTGCTGATGCCGTAAAGTGCGGACAAGCCGAAATACTTCTTGACCGCATCAAACTCGGGCAAAAGGCCGAAATCAAACAAATCAAAACCTCCCTGTGAAAACATCATCCTTGGAACAATAGAACCGGGCGTAACACCGACACCCATCTCGATGCTCGATTCCTTTTCCTTTTTTTTCACTCGTTTGCTCAGATTGCGCATTTCAGACCAGACATACTTATCAAAAGTCGTATCGTTCTGTAAAATGACCAGGCCGACAAGTGAAGGAATAGACGATTTAGCTATATTAAACCACCGCTTAGAACCCACTGATACATTCTCTGTGCTGTTTAAGGTACGAAGGGCCTGCTCTACGGAAGAGTCTTTGGATAAAATCAGGTGTGTGTCGGTAACAGTGAAAGCATATTTCGGCATTTTGGGGATTTGCCCCCCGTTGGGATTCTGCATTGGTCTTCCCGCTCCCGGTAGAAAGCCCTGAAAGTCAAGTAAATATATAGTGTGTCCGAGAAACTGCCGGCTGGCATCGGGATTATTAGCCGCCAATATTGTACTATGCAGCCGTGACAAAGATTTTTCAAGGGCGTCGCGGTTTTCTATTGCTATAGCAATAAGTGACGTCTCCTGCCCGGTTATGTCGGCACCGGAGACATCGTCATTTATGCTCTGAGCGACAATAATTTGCGAGCCGAGATGGTCAACAATACCGGCTTTTATCTGCAGCGGCGGTTCGCCCTGAGGGCTGGCCGGTATAAGCGGCATATACATTAAAGCAACAAGCTGCGGCGAGAAGCTGCTTAGAATATTACCAAGCTCACTATAGGCGTTGTTGATATTCAAATTCACAAATGATACAGAATACGCCGAGTCCGGAATAAACCGCGGGGTCCTTAAAGGGGCCGATTCTACTTCGAGCATTTTGGAAACCCCTTTCTTTTGGCCTCTGATTCTAAGGAAAGCTTCACCAAAAGAAGACCCGGTCGATGCTGTCCGTAAGGCCCGCGGAAAAATTGAACAGCCAAAAGACGTAACATTATCAAGGCCAAGGTTACCTATTATAATTTCTGGTGTAAGGGTCTGCCGCGAAGTGGCCGTGGCACGGCGGGCGGCATCGGCATCAATTGTTGTTTTGATGATTTGCTTTATGTTCACGTAGCAATAAATCTGTTCGGCTCCCTGTAATTTAACGGCCCTCATAGTTGCCGAATAGTCGGCCTCATCAGCCAATGTAGGGCTGCCGGCGCCTTTGAATTGCGCAATGACAAATTTCAAGACGTCCAGGTCCGTAGCGGCTATAAGACAATCTTCGATAAAACAAAAATTATAAACCCTGGAAGATTCGCGGATTATGGTTGTGATATCTACACCACGGTAGTCTTCGATTTTGCGGTGGTCGCCGTCTTCAACAACCTGTTTAACCATATTGTTTACTGCTTCTTTTATTTTATTTATATTCTCTCCCCACTGGGTTATGAACAAAAGCGGCGGCTCTTTGGCGTCTTTTAACTTCTCGTTAAATACTAAAGCAAGAGCCACTCTGCCATCGGGCAGCTCATCCACACCGGAGATTAATCCGAAAGGCTTGTTCTTCCGCATTCGGGATTGTTCCCGCCATTTAGTTTTAAGGTCATCGAAAAAGAGCGCCATTGCCGGGTCTTTATAGAGTTTGTAAAGGTTGGTTTCTTCAAGCTGCTGTTTGAGGCCGCTCATATTTTGAATATCAACCAACAGAACGGTTTCCGGCGGGAGAAGCTTTGCCGTCTCGGGAAGCATCACAGCCCGGACAGGGACCGGCGTCCATAAAAGTACGAGGGCATAAGAGAAAAAAATCATAAGAGTAATTTGAAGTTTACCCGCCGACCCGACTTGCCTCGGAAGACGCGGGAGCAGGTGGAATGTTTTAACAAAGTAGTTCATTTAGCTACCTTTCACTAACCTGGAGGTCCCAGTGCATCGGGATTAACTGCCGCCTTTAGGGAATTTCGGGCTGGTTTTATTTCGTCTTCTGTCCGGCTGGATGTATCTGTAGCCGGTATTCGGATTATCTTTATCATAAGTAAACGCATCGCGGTTATCTATGAAATGCTTAACATAGTTGACGGGAATGGCGAAGCCGAGTCCGCCTAAAAATATATATCCCATATTAGTAACGCCTATTACTTCTCCCGACAGATTAAATAACGGGCCTCCCGAATTTCCCGGATTGATATCGGCGCTGGTCTGGATATATAAAAGCCCCTGGAAAGCCCTGTTTTTGGTACTGATAAGACCATTGGTAACGGTCCGTTCGAGGCCAAGCGGATTGCCGATGGCAAAAACCTGTTCACCGGGCTTAATGCACCCGATATCGCCAAGGTGAACGAACCTGCTCTTCTTGTCTTCGAGATCTTCGAGCCTCAAAAGAGCCAGGTCAATAAAAGGATTAATCGCCTCGATTTTGACCTTTTTGAATTTATTTCTCTCAAAGCCATTCTTTGTCTTGCGAAAGACGGTAACCTCAATCCTTGTTTCTTTTTCTATTACGTGATAGTTCGTTATAAGGTAGCCATCTTCATTTATGAAAAAGCCCGAACCTGAACCTCCGGGACTTGAAACCATTACAACCGCTTCTGAAACCGCCTCCACGCATTTTTCAATAGTTGTTCTCCCAAGGCTTGCGGTTTTGTATAATTTATTGTCTGTCTCTTTACTCGGACCGCTGATTTGGCCTGCATCGACATCGTCAACCGTCAAAGTCTCGGAGTATTCATATTCGAGTATCTTGTCCTTCGGAACGGCCAGGACCGTTATGCCGATATCAATATAAACCCGGTCTTTCTTTTCAGTCAGAATATCGCCGGTTATGATCTGGCCTTCCTTGAGAATGATTCTGTCGGCCAAACAAACAACGCAGCAAGCCAATAGAATAAGACCACAAAAATATATTTGATGTACAAACCTGTGATTCGTATATTTATGGGTTATATTCCTAAACATTTACCGCTCCTGAGTTGACATTTTCTTTTGCTCGTCGGCATTTTATAACCGACATGACTACCTATCAGCTTAAATTGATTGTAAGTGCAATCCAATCTTGACGCAATCAGAAAATAAAGAGGCCAAGCTAATTCGATATTTCCTTTTTTCAGCCTACCCTGTGCAGACCTCTGAGCAGAAATCAGTAGAAAGAAAGTAATTGAAGTCATCTACATGACAATTGGATAGGATCTTCGAGTCTGATGGTCACCAGAACAGCGCTGCGTATTTCTGCCGTTCTGGTAATCTCATCCATTTAGGAGTAATAAGTATCTCTTTACCAGATCGCCGCTCGGCAGCCGAATAGCGCATTGAGAAAGGTCGAATCGCAGCCCAACCACGATACATTCGACGAACCTCAGGAGAGTCGTCATATGTCAGGACCCATGCTGAATCCTGCATTTCCCTCATCCGTGCAGCAAGTGCTTTGTGGTAGTCATTGTCCAAAGAGTTGAGGTAGAGCAACGGTCCTTTTTCGAAGTATGGGGGATCAACAAAGAAGAATGTGGTTTCCAGATTGAGCCTATTGATGAAGTTTATCCCATCGTAACAGGAAACACGAATACGCTCGCGATATTCAGCCACCTTCTCGCAGCGACGGCTCAATTCAGCTTTGTTGAACCTAGCATCCAGCTTCCACTTGCCCGCCTGCT
>CAZWME010000163.1:0-8371 GCA_964634515.1 uncultured Pirellulales bacterium
CAGCAGGCCGTACTCAGGCACCATACTCCTCTGCTTGACAGTGACTTTGACCATTTGGGGGCGATTATATTCACGGCTCATTTCGTGGCATGCAGCGACTTTACCGGCGATACGTTTGCTTCAATGCTGCCGTATGAACTCCTTAACAAACTCAACCTGACACCGGACAGCTTTAATAAGACACAGCAGATTTATTTTGCCCGCATGGCAGAGAATTAAGCCGCTTTTTGATGTCGTCCATTACGCCGGGTGAGTATCTCGACGGGAGCCTTCTTGCCAATCTGTACGGTGTAGAGTAATATACTATCAGTGGTATTACATCGCATCCGAAAAAATACTCAAACGATGGAGGTAATAAATGGAAAACACAGGTAAGGGAAAATCTCGAATGCTGCTGCCGGCTATTATGATTATTCTTTGTACAATAATCGCAGTGCAGGTATTGGCTCAAGAGGCGAATCGGGATAAAAAGAAGCCACTAACAACAGGGTGGCAACACCTTGCACTGACAAATGTGATAGGTGAGACAGCAAAGTCTGAGCTGGCAAGAAATATCAACAAACTGGGACGAGAAGGATGGGAGATGGTTTCGGTTGGAAACATTGTGGAATCTGGAACTACCACCAAAACCATTTTCTATTTCAAGAAGCCACTTTGAAATTAGCCGAATCTGTAGACTTCGATGCCGCTTTTTGATACCGGCTATTACGCTTGTAAATATCTCATACGAACGCATTGAATATTAAGGGTCTGTTATTGCTTGTGTTAATCCGCTCGAATGTGTTATAATTACCTCAGATAAGCATATCAGTCAAACTCATGGCCTCTCTTTAATAAGAGAAGGATAAGCATCATGTGTAAACGAAACGGTTTTACACTAATAGAGCTTTTGGTGGTAATTGCCATAATTGCAATATTGATGGCGATTTTGATGCCGGCCCTTAAGAGAGCCAGAGAGCAGGGCGAGCGGGCGGTGTGTCTTAGCAATCTCAAGCAGTTAGGCCTGGCCTGGATTTTGTATGCCGATGACAACGACGATAAACTTGTCAGTTGTGAGGCGGGCGGCACGTGGAGGAGCCAGTTCGGTGAGCCATGGGTGGGTGTTACCTGGGCGTCCGGATGGGCACAGGGCGGGCAGCTACCTTTGGACAGCCAGATACAGGGAATTAAAGATGGTGCATTATGGCCGTACGTCAAAGAGATAAATCTCTATAAATGTCCCGTCGGCTACAGAGGAGAGCTGATGACATATGCCATGATGATAGCAAGTAACGGCAGGTCGATAGACGGCAGTCCCGTTTTCAAAAAACGGATGCTTGTACCCCAGCCGGCCCAGCGATTAATCTTTATCGATGAGGGCCTTTCGAGCCCGGATGCCTACTCCACCAGGTACAACGAGCCTAAGTGGTGGGACCAGCCTGTCACCAGACACGGTGACGGCACTACTTTTTCCTGCGCCGATGGACACGCTGAATACCACAAGTGGAAGGGTATCGAAACGATCAAGCAGGGACGGGACAACGTACGCACCTGGGTGGGGCTCTTTGCTCCGGCGACGGACGAAGGTAAGCTGGATGTGCAATGGGTGCAGAAGGGCATCTGGGGAAGCCTCGGCTACGAGCCATAAATCTACGCCTGAACCAGCATTTCAGATAGCCTTCCTTTCGGCTTGAGTACGGCCATTACCCCGGGTGAGTATCTCGCCTATCCATTCGACAAATCATTACGCATTTGCTTTCACTTCCGCCACGATTTGACGGGTCGGGGCCGATTGGTTCTGGTGGGCCTGTTTGAAAGCAGAGGTGTAGGATTCATTTTGTCTTTTGAAAAACTCATTGCCGTTGATAATTTCCTTCAAGGCTTTGGATTTTGTTTTGGCTTGTCTTAAGAATCCGACGGCCCTTGTACCATAGACGCCGCCCAGTAACGCACAAATACCAATACCCAGTTCCAGCATAGAGTCGGCAACTTCCCATGCGTCCGGCCGTTCGGCTCCCTGCTGCGACGCCGTGCGGGCAAGCTGGAAGCTCGATTCGGCCAGCACATCTTCGGCGCTCTCGGACCGTGGAAATTCTTTCGGCAGACCAAAATAAGAGCTGAACGCCCGGCTCTGCAATTCGCTAAGCTGCGTTAGTGCCTGCAATTGTTCCGAGGTATTTTCGTCCTCTGCGGTATCAGCGGCAATCGTAGTTGTACGATTATGCAGCCAGGCGTTCTGTTTTTGTGCCTCGGTTGGTGCAAAACGCAGACTCCCGCAACCAGCGGATAGAAGGCATATGAATACGCAACCAAGAAGTCTTGTACTTTTTTGTACTTCGATTTTTTTCATCATTTTTCTCCTTCATGTTGGATATTATTGGCGTTTTTGGCTATAATCACGCTGTGCGGAATAGAAAATTTTGAACAACAAACAAAAAGTTGAACTATGGATAAAGCAAAAACATTCAGACCTAAGACTATATTGTTATGGCAAAAAGTTGCGGACGATCCCGAGACGCAACGAATTATAAAATTATTTCCATCGGCTGATGTCCGGGTAATAAAGCAGCAGAGAAATCCACCTTTGCCGAATATGTCACCGGCTCAGACGTTACTGGCCGGAAAAAGAACTTTGATGATTGGTGCAACTTCGTCTTTTGTCGGAAATTTCGATGGCTGGCTTGGTTCGAATGTCTGCTGCTGTCCTTACTTTAAGCTGGTTCCTGTCTCAAACGGCTGCCCATACTACTGCACTTATTGTTATCTGGCGTTTGTCTATCGCAAATACTCTCCTTTCATTAAAATCAACATCAATTACGAAACTATGTTCAGGCAAATAAGAAAAATCATAGCCAATTCTCATGGTAAGATTAGTTTCAATATGGGTGAGATGCTCGACAGTCTCGCACTTGACCACATCACAGGCCTGACGAAAATGTTGATTCCATTTTTTTCCGGATTTTCCAACGCCTTTCTGATGCTGCTGACCAAAAGCAGCAATATCGATAATCTGCTGGCCGTCGAGTCCAACAGTAACACGGTTGTTTCCTGGAGCCTTAACGCTCAGCAGATAATCCGCCAATATGAATTGGGTACAGCCGACCTGGATGAGCGTTTAATAGCAGCCAAACAATGCCAGGGCCACGGCTATCGAATCCGGATTCGAATTGATCCCGGTATTCTCTATCCGAAATGGCAGGATGGATATGCCGAATTAATACAAAAAACCTTAACACTCATCAGGCCTGAAAATATAACGCTCGGCATGTTAAGGCTTCTCCCCGGCCATTTTAACCTTACTGCAGACGCGTATGGCGACCGTGCTCGAAAGCTACGGGATTATAAATTTGTCAATGGGGCTTCGGATGGCAAACTCCGCTATCAGCCAAAGCAACGCGTCGAATTCTATACTTTCCTAATTGATAACATTCGCAGCTTCGATAAAGACGTTTCTATCAGTCTTTGCAGAGAAACACCCGAAATATGGAATAATCTTAAAGACCGCTGTGAACCTAAAAAGTGCAACTGTGTGATATGGTGAAATTACTCAACAGAGCTCTGCTTAGCTATCATTGTAGATTACCAATTCCAAACACAAAATGCTTCTACTGCTTTATCAGAAAACCGGTCACGGTTATGGAATACGGATGACCTTTATACCCATGCGTCTGAGTATTTCTCCAGTTACTCCTTCTCTATCACACGAAGGACTTCCACCTTTCAAATAAGCACGACAAGCACCTACAATTTTCGCAATCTCCAATGTGTACTTAGCGCCATTGACATGAAATCGGGTTACATCTTGTCCTGTTTCTGGTGCGATGATTCGCAATCGACCGTTAAGAACCTCTGCTCCGCTGCCTTCGAGTTTTTCACTGGTTCTCGGTGTTGGCATACCGCCAAGCTGTTCCGGACAAATCGGAACGAGAACATACTTTTTCTTCAGACGTTCGATTAGTTTCTCGCGTTTCTTTGGTTTGTGTCCGTGCCAACGACAGGGAATCCCAAGCAAACAGGCGCTGATGAGCACAGGTTCAACATTGATTTTGCAATCAAATAAGTAGCCTTCACAACTATGATTCTTACTTGTCATGCTACGAGCTTTCTACAATGACACGACGCCAAAACCGATGACGCCAACCCATACAAAACTTTAACCGAATACACTTACCGCACTGAATGCAGCCTTCGATCCGTAGTGACTTGGTCGCTCTGTCAAATTGTCGGCATGGGAAGCATTCTACCATACAAAAGCCGCAGTCCAAACAATTAATCATTCGTTTGATAAGTATATCAGCGATTTTTTCCGGTACGTTCCAGAACCGTATCTCATTATCCATCCTGGCCCATCTGCCTTCTACTGATTTCAGATGCTTAGTTGCTATCCACTCGGACTTACGGATTTGGTAGACCAATACACTTGAGGGTAATCGATATTTGATAGCACCAATGACCTCCTGAGCTTTGTGGCTACGCCAGTAAACAAAGCCGTGACGTTCCAACTTTTCTTTCCGCGTTTTGTATTGTGGTGCAAGATTGCTTTTATCGATTAGGCCACTTTCAAAAAGCAGTTTCTCTATATGTTCATAATACTTCTTGTACACTTGTGGATAATGTTTTTGACTATAGGCTTGCCTTCGCCTGTCAGATGTATAGCAGCAAATGCAGTAGGTCCTATCCATATATTTATAAATAGGATTAAGAGGCAGGCCGTACCGCTCTCTAACAACCTCGATAATCTCTTGTTTTGTGAAATTCAGCATCGGATTAAAGCAAGGCAGGTCGAGTCTCCTATAAAGTTCTACACCACTATGGAATTTGTGACTGTACTCACTGCCGGACATACCACGGAACATCACGCCTTCTCTTGGTCCTCTGGCACCCTTGCGTTTCAGCCAATCTATAAGACCCGTGCCAACGAGCATTGGGACGCACCATGCGTCAACAAGAGTCAGAAAACTAATCCCTCGTTCCGTTAGTTCAAAATATTCAAGAAACGGATTCAAAACTTCAATTATAAAACCTCGATCCTTAAGTTCCTCTACATAATCGAGATTCTCTGGAAATTCAAGATTGTGGTGTATATATAGACATGGCAACTTATCAGGTGAAATCGCTTCGTATATTATCGCTGCCATAGCAAGGCTGTCTTTACCGGTCGAGAATGCAATGAATGGATATCCATATTCAAGCTTCGGGTAAATCTGCCGTATTAATACGATCGTGCTTTTCACTTTTGTTGCCAACGTTTTGTTCACTGTTACAGTTCCAATAGCAGGCCGAATACTTCTCCTGCCGCTTTTGCAAAGTCATTCTCTTTTACCCCGTGTTCATTAGCGCATTGTTTAATTGTTTTATTGAAGGTTTCTTTCATTTCCATCCGAATTTTAGTGGGCAAAAGCACGTATGCTTGAGCAAGTTTTGTTTTGAACCGCTCCTCAAATGCCTTCCAATCAAATTCTTTTTGCTGTGTAAGTAATGCCTGGAGTTCAGCTTGAGAATAGCCAAGAGATGGCAGATCAAATTTTTTGTGCTTGAGTTGCTCCAAAACCTTTCGCAACTTCATATAATCCCATTCGGCTAATTCTGATGTCTTATTGTCTGCAACGGCGAATGCCTTACGCTGAGTTTCAGTTATCTCTAAAACTATGACGGGGACCGATTTCATGCCGATTTTCTTGGCGGCTTTTCATCGTGTATGTCCTGTGATGATTGTAAATTGTTGATTACAAAGAATAGGCACGTTGAAGCCAAAGGACTCGATGCTTTTAACTACAGCGTCTACAGCTTCATCATTATTTCTGGGATTATATTCCCAGGGCTTTAACATAGATAATTTTATATTTTGGACTTTCAGCATTTTACTGTTTTTCCTAATATACGATTTACAAACAGCGAAAACAGACGTTATTATTGTCTTATCAGTCAGGGTCTTGAACATCCTTCTGCGATGTCGGCCTTGGATATTTGTTTTTCAATCGCACGCAGCCGGTACTCGTAAGAGATGCTTTTGCCCCAGAGCGATTCGAGCTTTTGCTCAACATTCTTTTGGCTTTGCAGCAGCATACCCACATCACGTTGTAGCAAATCAAGCTGTCTTTGCAGGTTTACCCAACTGCCTACAATCAAAGAAGCCAAAAGTACGAGTTGAACGAGCACGGAGACATTTATCTGCCGGTTAAACTGCCACAATTTGGAATTTCCCTCAGCCATCATTTACCTCGCTTTTCAATATACATCCGGCATCCGGGTTATGGTTTAGCATAGAATATGTTCTTGTCGCCTACTCTGAACATTATCGCCAGTGTCCCGGCACCAAGTGTACCCTGCTGCAGGTACGACTCGGCCAGGTTAACCGCCTGTGTCTGTGAGCCTATTTCAACGGGTGCCGAGCCGGCAGCTCCTATTACTATTGCAACTACGTTATAAGTGTTGTATAAAAAATTACTTTTGACCTTAACGGCCCACGCTGCGACTCTGTCGCCGGGTGAAGTGACTACGGATACCTCCTGTGCCTGTTCAGAGCCTTGACGGGTGAGTCTTTCCAGTGTCTGTTGACCTTCAATAATATTTACACCATCGCTCATAATTATCAGCTCCTTTGCCGGACGATTTTCAAATTCGTACACTGTTTCTCAAAATCCATCTGCACCCGCACAATCCGGCTTCTGCTTCGGTTATCACTCCAGCACGCCAGCCAGTCTCTGCTTTCCGGGCTTGTGCTCACTATGTCACCGACTCTGTAATCAAATGCGAGAAACGGTGTTTGTATATCGACGGTCTCAATTGTCCCGGCCGAGACCGCCGCCCTGTGACGGACATACTCATACAGAGCGTCCGTATCATCAACCTCATCGGCTCCGCCAAGCGCCTCATCGGATGAGTTTGCAAAGATGCTCTTATCTGAGACCTTGCGATACTTGAACTGACGGGGCAGAGTAATAATATGCTCAACCACAGGAGCAGTTGAATTAACGGGCCCATCGGAAACTATACACGTTAATCTCTCATCGCTGATTACAGATGCGGTTATTCTGAATTTCAAAACCCCTTTCAAAGCCGCCACCCAGGTATCAACATCAAGCTGATCGCTGCTGAGCCGCAGTCCGCACTCGTCGAGCAGGATATTATAAGCATGAAGGTACTGCCACCAATTTAGGCCGTTATTGAATGACACCTGAAGAAAATAACCCAGTGACTTTCCCTGTTTGTCTCTGGTTAATGTTGACCGAAAGCGTCTGCGGTGCCGGGTGAAATTGCCGCTGCCAAAAATTCCTGAAAAATCAAAAGCGTCACCCTGATTGTACGGAGCGCCGCTGTAATCACCAGCCTCGTTAAGACACCATTTGCGGTAAACATCTTTAACCTGGTAGAAATCTGAATTGGTCGAAGAAGAAAATTTGTCGTAGTTGATGTCTTCGAAACTACTGTCCCAGGCCTTTATCAAATCAAAGGTTGCTTCTACAACTTTGAAGTCGCCCTGGCCGATATACTTGTGTGTTACAGGCCAGAAAATTTTCCTGCTGCGCAGAGTTGCTATGTTTGTCTTTGATAGACTGAGCTGCTCACTTGCTTGCTGACAATTCAGTTCAACGGTTCTGCCTGTACCGGCCTTATAAAACTCAATCACCTGAGAAGGCCCGGTTGGCAAAGGTAAGGGTATGAATTTGAATCTCAACCCGATCCTTTCACAGCATCGGTGCAGAGCTTCTATCAGGTTTAATCCCGTCACGTCAAGGTCGCGGGCAACCTGATTTTCTGTCAACGTTCTCAGTGGGCTTAAGCCCGGCGTTTGTAATTGGCCGGCCGGCAGATATTCACATAGAAGATAATCTATCACCTCTGCATAGCTCCAGTGCTTTCCCTGCGAAGGTTCTCCGCAAAAGGCCGTATAGCTTTTGCCATTCACTGTTATTGGTTCCGGATTGGCATTGCCCATGCCGTCAGGATTAAAGACGGTATCGAGGCCGGCCAAAAACACGCTGGGATCACCTGACTCTGCCAGACGCCGGCCAAAAACGGAAACACGCTTAAGATTTGCACTGAAATCTTTTGCTACTACCTCCACTTTTTCATCGGTTGCTGTCAACTGTGTCTCAATATTTTCTATTTGGCCGTGAAATAGTGGAAAGCTGAAAGCCGCTGCACCCGGTGGTATGCCGTTAAAATATTGCTGTATGCAGACAGTTCTTCCCATAGCAAAGAAGATTTCAATATCTTCGAAAGTCGTTAAACCGGAATCAGGATAAGCAGCCGGATTATAAGCTAATCTGGCAAGGCTGAATTCAGGCCAGCCGCTGCGAATAATCTCTACCGGCTCTAATTCCGGACACAACATTCCATCAATCACGATTGATACGGAAGCGGCCGGAAGTGCCAACTGTGTTTGAGA
>CAZWME010000164.1:0-8364 GCA_964634515.1 uncultured Pirellulales bacterium
AGAAAGGGTAGAAAAAACTGTCGCTGAAGGGAAATTATAATTGACGCTGGACATTGCGCCAATAGTAGTACTTCAGGGCTGCCGTGGAGTCTCGCCGAAGCTCACCATCCCATGAAAGAATGTCCTTAATGCCTGCCGTATAGTTGGAATTCAGTCGAAGGATATCGCCGCCTTCATCATCGATTTGTTTGAGTACTTCCAGCCAGCGTTCAACACCGTATGGATGAACATCGACGGCATAGCTCAAAGCCTCTTTAATGGTAACGGAAGAGTCTGCATGCAATAGCTGTACGGCACGGGCCCCTCGCTGGTTTGTGTGCCCGCTCGAATAGCCATAAATATAGGGCAGTGTCTTTTCCGGTGAAAACGGGCTGTCAACCATCATCACGTCCGGCGGAATATTGCAGTTTTGCATATATCCCTGTGGCGGATTCAGTACCTGAATATGATCTGAGGCGGGATGCAGACCTTCCCACTCTGTCGCAGAAGTGGATCCATCTACGGGTCTTGACCAGTTATATCCTGAAGGACGGCGCGGTACCCGTCCGGTTCGCTGATAATAGATATTTCCTGATGTATCTGCCACCATAACATTCTGTGGAAAAAGCTGTCGAGTATCCATGGCTTTCACTGCTCCTCGGTAGTCCGTTGCATTACTGAACTCATGCCACGCTTCGCTGACTTGTACCTCGTCGGTGTACGCCATTTTCGCAGCGTAAGCTTTGCCTTTACGCATTGCCACGATTGGACCATGATGCGAAGACCAGAGTGTCAGTTTTTGTGGCCCTGCTCCTTTGACCTCAATCGTTACTTCGCGCCGCTTAAGCGTTCGCCACTGGCCGTCGTAGAGATACTTCGTTGGATCGTCTTCTTTCAGTTTTAGTTCGTAAATATCTGCTGTGTCCGGCCCTCCCGTGGTCATTGCCCAGGCGACATCTGCATTGTGTCCAAGGCCGATGCTGGGAACTCCCGGCAATGTGACTCCGCTGCCGTGAAGCTCACCGGCGTGGATACGAAATTCCCAGAACCGTGAGGGACCCCACCAGGAAAGGTGTGGGTCTATGCAAAGGATGGCGGCTCGGTCGGCACTTCGTTTAGGTGACACCGCCCATTGGTTAGACCCTCGTTGCTGATCATCGAAGCCCGGTCTTACACCTCCGGCCTGAAGATCTCCCAAAGCCTGACCGATCGACCAGGAATACAAAAACAAACGACCGAACGCCACGACCATGTACTCGTCAACCTTGCGTTTGCCCCACCAGGATGGGATGTCCTGGGGATGTGTTGCGTAGAAATCATTAACGCCTTTAACAAATGCTCGTATCTGCTTTCGTATCTCAGGCCGATTTTGCTCGAAATATTTTTTGCTCGTACCATAATGGTCCCAGAGATGGGAGAGCATATCTGATTGTATGGCTTTCGGTCCGTCAAAACATGCGCTTTGCCCGAGCGCACGCAGAAAGTTTTTCAACAGCTCTTCAGGCCGGTCTTCCGCCTGCGAGAAGCCCATTGCATACATACCGGATTCTATCGTGGGGGCATAAATATGAGGTACGCCCCATGTGTCACGATATACTATTGTTCTGCCGGCATCCTCACCGGCACCCGGCAAATTGGCTGTGCCAGCTTTGGATGCCAATGTTAATACAGCTACGGAAACGAGAATTATTCGCCACCTGAATGTAGTCATCTTGTCTTCCTCCTAATCAGAGTGATAAGTAGAAAATTAATATAGACTCAACAACGATATAGCAATGCCTGGAAGTTTCACCATAATTAACACAAGTGTGAAACGACTTTTCAGAACGGTATTGTGATAATTCTGCGCCTATTTCGCAATAACAAAAACCTTGAGTCGGAGAGAAATATATATCCTGGCGTTGAACTCTTCGTAGGTAAATGGGCAATAGAAGTGGCTGTAAAATCCAAATGCCCTGATTGTAAGCACTCTCAATTTAATGGTTTATTGCACTAACTTTGCCGACAGATTTTTGCCTTATACCAAAAGCCTGTTACTTATCGGACGAGGAATTTCGTTACAATGGTATGTTAAATCCGGAGCCTGTGGAAGGAGGTGTTGGTCCACTTTTACGGGTTATTTTTTCGCACTAACTGAGGTGTTCTTTTTCAAAATATTGGATATCTTTTCGATAAGTTTTGCGAAATCGATCGGTTTGGTAACGTAATCTGAAATGCCAAAAGAGGAAGCCATATCTATATCCTTTGCCTCACACAATGCAGTAACCATTATTACAGGTGTGTCTTTTATGACTCGATCCTTTCTCATGCGTTCGAGCATATCATGACCATTTATGACGGGCATGCTGGTATCCAATAGTATTAAATCCGGTTTCTCAGTTACAGCTTTTTCCAATCCTTCCTTTCCATTTGTGGCGGTAATAACATCATAGTGACACCATTCAAGGCGACACTTGATGATGCTAACACAGTCAGGCTCATCATCGACGATAAGTATTTTAGCTTTATCGGACTTCTTTTTTGATGACGTCAATCCAAACATATCTCCATTCCCCAAAATATTCCCTGATTCTATATTCGACCTAAATCCCGCCTGAGATTAGTAAAAGGTCGCTCAGATATAAAATTAAAGAGGAATATTTACTATTTCGCCAAAATTAACGGACCTAACGATGTCGTGGATAATTACATTTTTCGAGAGCATCTATTTTTTATCGTCTCCGGGTTTTTTTAACGAAGTCATCGGTCTGTCCTTTATTTCCCTGAACTTTTCCATTGCGTCCTTAGAAATCGGTTCTTCATCATTGTAAATATGGGGGGAGAGGAATATTATCAACTCAGTATTGTTAACCACCGTTTGAGTATATCTGAATAACAAACCGATTATAGGAATATCGCCGAGAATCGGTACCTGGTTAGTCTCTTTCGTTAATTCCTGCCGTCTAAGACCACCAATTATGACAACCTGACCATCCTGAAGTAAGACCTCGCTACTGGCGTTTCTTGTGTCAATGATGGGTACGTCGGTGAGGCTTGCCCCTACAACCACGCTTTGTTCTGAGCTAACGTTGAGAGAAATCAGATCATCATCAGTCAGGGTCGCGGTGACATCCATGGTAACACCGACTTCCTTGAACTCGGTCGAAGACATACTTCCACCGGCGGATGTATCTGTTATCGCGTTATATGACAATTCTCTGACGGATTTGATTGAGGCAGTCTTGCCGCTTACGACCATAACCCTGGGACTGGCGAGAATCTCAACTTCTTTTTTCTCCTGGAGCACACTTATAACGTTACGAATATCACCGTTTATGATGCTCAAGTTGCTGCCCAGACCGGTGGTATTAAAAGCCGTAGCATCTCCTATAGTGTCGTCGTTCTCAATAGTTGTACCAAGGCGATTTGTAAAGTTTTGTCTGTATGTCATATCCTGTACTTTGTCGGTGAGAAGGTCCCAATTGATGCCGATTTCAGTGTCATCACTGAGTTGTACATCAACGATAACCACCTCGACCATAATCTGCCGTGGTGTTTTGTCAGCCTTTTTAATCTCAGATAGAATTTTTTCAAGCTGCTCCTTCGTATCACAGACTATCAGGGAATTGTTGTTCTCATTGATTGCTATATTACCATACCTGGAAGACATTTTATCTATAGCCTGCTTGAGACTTTGAGCATCAAGAAATTTAAGCATTATTGTTTGTACAAACAGCTCAGGAGCAACTTCAATGGGTTGTGAAGACTGAAGAGCTGTCGGTGTAACTTTTTTTACGGCCCTGGGAATTTTTGCAAAAGGATTATCACGCCCAACTTCCTGTGTAATTTTCTGCGCACTTAAAGTGGGCTGTGATTGTGCCGGAGCATACCCCGCACAGATTGTTAATATAATACAAAGAAAAATCTTTTTTGTGTATTTCGGCTTATTCATAGGGTATCCCCCTTATCCTGTATTTCGCAAATAGTAATAGTTATATCACACCTTGGCCTGTCCGAATTGTACTCGACAGTCAGGATTTTTATTGAATCTATCCAAACTTTTTGTGTACGTGCCTGGAGCCTTTGTATTAACCTGGGTATGTCTTTGTATAATCCCAGAACGCTTAATTCCGCACTTCTGGTAACTATGCCGGAAGTACTCTTTGATTGCTTTTCATTCGGATTATTTTTAATCATGTTTAGCGATTGAACTATACAGCCTGTCTGTTGGGAAATGGCTTGTAAATCGCTGAAAAATTCTCTCGCCTTTTCGGACGTAAACAGTGTGCTCTGAAGCTGTGCCGATTTTTCCTGTAAATCCTGCAGCTTCTTTCTCTTGACCTTAACCTTGCTGTTGATAAGGTTGTTTTTATTTACAAGGTTGGACATAGCAGATTCATAACCATGCACCACCGACAGATAGACGGCATGTGGAGCAATTAACCAGTTATACATCGCCAATAATGCAATCACAATTAGTGATGCCGAAACAGCGTATCTCGTTGAACGGTTCGTTTTAGCAAGATGCCTGACTAACATCAGCCTGCCTCCTTTTCCAGCTTTAGGGTACAATCGATTCTGTACATAATAAAACCGTTCGCCTTGTCTTCTTTTGTTGTTTCGGCCAGAGAAGCAGAAGTTATATAATCCGAGTTGTTCAGCATCTCCACAAACAAATGAATCGTCTCATATGATATTGCCATGCCTTTGAGGTACATCCCGGAATTATCTCTGCTTGACAGGTTAATTATGCGTACTGTCTTTGGTGTCAGTTTTCTGACATCCTCAAGGATGCCGGCCCAATCCAATGTTAGACGGGAACCCAGAATGCTGCTTAATTGTTCGGGTATGTCGGATAACTGCTTGATTTGTTTATTCAACAGCTCCTGTTCATTAAGCAGAGCATATGTATCCTGTGACAAATCCGCCTGTTTTTTCCGGGTGATGTCACCCTTAACATTATTAGCGGTCAAGCTCAGGCCGGTCCCTGTGAGCACCATAAACAACGGCATCGCTGCGACAATAGCTGCGGTTATGAACAATTGTTTTTTGACAGCTCTGACCTCAGCCGATTCCGGCGGAACCAAATTTATTTTTAAACCATTGTCGTTTTGATTCAAAAGCCCGATACCCAGGCCAATAGCAACTACTGAAGCTTTTTCCTGTCCTTCGTTTTGTTCAACCATGGTTTCCCGGCATATGCTTTGGCCGGTCCTGACATGCACGTTTTCGCTTTTAACCTGCTCCTTCAAAGATTCATCAAAGCTCTGTGGTACTTCCATGGAGTCTGCAACTACCGTAATGTCCCAGATACCGGAACTGTCCGCGACCTCGACATGATAAGATTGTATAATCTCGTTTATCTTCTCAGGAAGCCATCGAGTTATCTGATCCGGCCGGGCCTGTTCTTCACTGATATTCTCCACTCTTACGAAATCCAGGATTTGTTTTCTGAATACACACAGCCTCAGAACACCATCGCGCAATATGGCAATTAGCACATCACAATCGAATTTCCCTTCTATCTTTTTGGCATATAGTGCTCTGGTGTATGATAAAAGGGGCGGCTCAATTATCTTTAGATTAAGGCCCGCCATATCGGCTGTATGTGCAAGTGTGGCTACGTTTTGGCTATCAGTAGCAGCCGCAAGCAGACGGCTATCAAGGCCCTGTCCGGAGTCGGTTCTGCAGAAATCGGAAGTAAATTCTATGCCGGATAACATAACGTAGCTTTTCAGTTCATTTCTAACAAACTGCCCGACATTTGTCGGTCCTCCTTTGGGCATGTCAAAAATTTGTAGAACCACCGGTCTTGCAAATAATGATACGGCAGCTTGTCTGGTTCGTATTTTATTGCGCGTTCTAAGGTCCTTTATGGCCTTGGCAAGTTTTGCAGGATTTTCGATGCAGCCGTCTTTTATCGCATCATCGGGAACAGGGGCACTGGCGGCCTTTAGCAGCTCGATACCTTTTGCGCTGTGCCTTAGCAGTGCCATATTTATCGTGCCATCCGAAATATCTACTCCCAGTGCAGTTTTAACGGCAAGTTTCATTCGTTTACCTTCAAGTTATTAATTCCTATTATATAAGGGCTGATACTTCCTACTGATATTTCAGCAGCAACTCTCGCAACAAAGCCCTGTGCGGAAGTGCCTGTCGATTCTATTGTCAGATCAGGAAGAGAGCCTGAAACAGTCACAGTATATGAGCCGTCTTCAAAGGCCTTATTGCTAAAGCCGCTGTTCCAGCTCGAATCTACGCGGAGTTCGCTGAAGGCATCGTTAAGGCCTGCCTCGGTGATTGCCAGAGCCTGGGCAGCGTAGATTTGATTTCGCATAAGCTGTATTTCCTCGGTATTTATTTGCAGTATGCCGATAGTAATCGCAGACAGCAGCGCTGTTGCGAAGATTGTTATCAATAGCACCGAACCTCTATGTCTAAACTTTCGATTCATATCTGTGTTCATTTCTTATGGTAGTATCACCTCACTAAGTTCCAGTATCCCTGTGTAGCCATCGTCCCCAAGCCCGGCGTAGGAGCAAAGATAATAGTAATCATCAATCTTTGCCAGAGCGGGACTGGCACCGTCCACGACATCAAACTCGAAAGGTGTTTCTTTAGAAATAGTCCAATTGCCAGTGTCCACAGTCAAAACAACGGACCAGCCATCGTCCCCATCGCCATGGTAGGTACAAAGATAATGCGTGTCGTCTATCTTTGATAAGGCCGGCGCTTTGCCTTTCTTAGTGTCATACTCAAAAGGCGTTTCGTTTGTTATTGCCCAAGTCCCCGTGTTGACTGTCAGAACAGTTGCCCAGCCATCATCCTTATCGCCAGAGTAGGCACAGAGATAGTGGTTATTGTCTATCTTTGATAAGGCCGGCGCTTTGCCTTTCTTAGTGTCATACTCAAAAGGCGTTTCGTTTGTTATTGCCCAAGTCCCCGTGTTGACCGTCAGAACAGTTGCCCAGCCATGGTCCGTACTCGGCCCCTGATAAGCACAAAGATAGTGGCTATTATCTATCTTTGATAAGGCCGGCGCTTTTCCTTTATCAGTGTCAAACTCAAAAGGTGTCTCCATGCTGATTGCATCGAAAAGAGGCGCAGTAACGCTTAACACAACAGCCCATCCGTCGTCACCATCTCCCTGGTAAGCACAAAGATAATGGGTTTGGTCTATCTGAACCAAAGCCGGAGTTTTTCCCGTATTCTGGTCAAATTCAAAATGGTCCTTCTCACTGATTGTCCAGATACCAGTATTTACTTTCAATATTCTAACCCACCCGTCGTCACCATCTCCCTGGTAAGCACATAGATAGTGTGTCTGGTCTATTTTTGCCAAAGCCGGCCCTATTCCTTTTTGGACATCATACTCGAAAGCCAACTCTTTACTTACATTCCAAGTGCCAGTATCTACTGTCAGCACTACTGCCCAGCCATCGTCTCCATCACCGCAGTAGGCGCAAAGATAGTGATTCTGGTCTATCTGGCACAGTGCAGGCTCCATACCTTTGAGAATATCAAATCCCAGCCAGGGCTCGGACATTTTAGAAATGTCACTACCGATAACAGAAAAGGCATTGGTACGAATGTAAGCCTGTGTTGAAAAGGTCATGTCCTGGTCGAGCATTGCGGAATTGGTTACGGTTGTCTGTACTTTAACAAAGCGGATGGAATTGACATCTGTTATCGGAGTACTGAAGTCATTGCTGTCATAGCAGGTAAACTGTAGTTGGCTAACTGGCCCGGCAAGGTCTGACAGACTTCCAATAAGGCCGAACTGTGCATAGTCGCTTATACTATTAACATCATACCGGACATTATTCGCATCATTGTCGATAAATTCTATGTAGCCGTTGGTTTCAGATGAGTCGCTCACCACGGTTATCCTTGAGGCTTTAGAGAGGTTTCGGTTTAAGTGGTCTATCAGGACCCTTCCGTTCTGTAATGTTTCAGAAGCGCCGACTTTAGAGTCCCAACTATTCTGAATCACCCTCAATTGCGGCAATACGGCCGCAAAGATAATGGCCATTATAGCCATAGCTATAAGCATCTCCACCAGGGTTAGAGCCCTGGAGGACCGAGTTTTACTGTTTCTGTACGGCATAACAGTTAAAGACCGATAATAGATTGCCATCCTTCCTGTTGGATAAATCACTTTGTGCTTTACTTTCAGCGCAAAGTGTATGCTGCTCCGAATATTATTTTCGGCATAAAAGGAAGGTTTGTTTGCTTAGCTTTGAGTATCAAATAGAAAAAAAAAAAAGCGATTAATCGGGCTATTTGGCGGTATTGGAGCGTCTTTATCGGGGATTAACGATCCCTAAAAGCAAGAAACTATCAGGTCGGCAGGCAAGTCCAATAATTTTCTGCTGTTTGAAATACATGTCAGGGATATGGCGGCGG
>CAZWME010000165.1:0-8357 GCA_964634515.1 uncultured Pirellulales bacterium
GGTGATTGCGCTCGCGCTGGAGACGACAGCCTTGTCGATCTTCTTAGAGTCCATCAGCGCCATTAACGATGTAGCCGTGTTGTACCGTAGCCGGCGGAACGCAAAATGGCCGAGATAAACATTCACGTCAACAATCATGATTTTCTCCTCCGCAAGAGCCTCATCATGTTCCCGCCCAGGATCTTCTGCTTGTCCTGTGCGCTCAGATTCGCACCACGAATCTTGCCCACCCCTGCTGTCATGGATGAGTCACAACCAAAGACGACCCGATCAGTGCCTACAACTGCCACCGCCATCTCCACCGTGCCTTCATCGGTTACGCTGCCGCTGGTGTCGAGCAAGACGTTCGGCGCGTGGCGCAGGGCCTTGATCGTCCACTCCCAATCACCACCGCCGGAGATGTGTGCGCAGATGAGCATGGCCTCCGGGTAGCGACTGGCTAGTTCCGCAAGGTGCCCGCCGTCGGATATGCGCGGCTGATCCTTAACGAAGTAGTGGGAGTGAGATGCGTGTTGGAGGATCGGCACGCCCAGATCGATCGCCAGTTCCACAATGGGAAAAACCACCGGCTCCGTGCAGGTGTACTCGTTGTAGAGCTTGATTCCGATAAATCCACGATCTCCTACGCAGCGGCGAACTTCATCCAACGCCTCTCGGCCGTAGCCGGGATTGACGTAGCAGTAGCCGAGCACCCGGCCGGGGAACCGGCGCATTCCGTCAGCGGTCCACTGGTTGCATTCCCGAAAACCGTCGGCTGTCGCCGGACGGCGCGGTGTGAGGATCGAACAGCATAATTGGTCGATTCCCAGCTTGTCTGCCGCCTCAATGAGCTTGCGGTCGTCCGCCTCCCATGTCGCGCGGCTCCGGTGAGTCAAGTGCGCATGACAGTCGATGACCTTGCCTTTGCGGAGCGGGCGGCTCGAAGCACCAGCTACAGGCTTCTCGATGGCCGCGCAAGCCGATGGTAGTGCTGCCACTCCTATCGCCACGGCCGTGGCGGCCGAATCCTTCAGGAACGTTCGTCGTGAGAGGCGCAGCTGAGATGCGGGTGTACTCGAGTTTGTCTGGTGAATGGCCATCTGTTTCTGCCTCCTTTAATTCTCTTCACCTTTTGGTTACCTGCTTATGGGTGGTGTCGCTGTCAAGCGTACGTCTTTTGTATTCCTGAAAGCGAAGTCAGCAGTTTCAGCCATTCCACCTTGACTGTTGTGTGCGTTCGGTGTTTCATAGCACATACTCCTTATCGAATGTCTTGGCAGTCCATGGCGACTTTTCTTAATATTGTACCATCATGAGACGGCTTTGAAAGTGATATCTCTTGAAATCTCAAGGTGAATTTCGTAAGATTATCGGTGTCGTACGGAGAAAATTCTGTTTGTTAACCGTGTAAATGGGCATTCTGAGATAAAGGAGGCATATGACTATGAATACGTGTTCCCGTCGTAGTTTTATGAAAGCTTCTTTGGCTGCTGTTGGTAGTGTTACACTGGCGAGAGGCGCATGGTCTCAAATCAGGGGGGCTAACGACGACATTCGCGTAGCAATCGTGGGGATTAGAAAGAAGTGTAAAGAACATATCCAGGACTTTCACAGGCTCTCATTATAGATGCGGCTATGCAACTTCCGATCGAAGAAAGTACTTCTCTTCTGTTCATCATTATTTTACTTATTTTTAGTATTCTTAGGAAGATAACCTCTGCTGTGTAATAATGATTCTCAATCCAGTAACTTTCGGGACTTGGTGTTATTTACCTCTCGATTTATAAACTCAATGAAATATTTTACCAGAAAACCACATAGATTACCATGAAACACAAGACAACAAGTGTAAACCAGAAACCAATTCTTTTCCACCATGGGTACCCCAGTGCCAATTCCTCTTCAGTAGGACGAAGCATGCCGACGTGCCAAAGTGTTGACTTGATTTCCGCTTCAGTCGGGGCTGCCGTAAAACGACTGATAAGAGCAATCACACCTAAAGAACATAAAAAAATAACGGCAGATAAGTTGAAAATATTGAATGAAGCCAGAAAACCTGTCAATTCCCTGAGGAAAACAATCAACAACATGGGGATGGCCAAAAATAATGTGGCAATGGCAGC
The DNA here is from genome assembly GCA_964634515.1 of uncultured Pirellulales bacterium. GTDB lineage: Bacteria > Planctomycetota > Phycisphaerae > Sedimentisphaerales > Anaerobacaceae > NIOZ-UU13. The sequence continues at coordinate 2,103 of CAZWME010000165.1, forward strand.
TACTTTGGTAGTTCGCTTCCAGAAGATAGCCATCACAAAAACAGCCATCACCGGTGCCAGCATTAAGGCCCAGCAATCCTGCGCATAGGCAAAGATGGAGCCAAATCTCCCGACCATCGGCGACCACACAGCACCAAAAACAAGCAGGCCGATTCCTGATATTTGTGCAAATTTGACAAGCTGTTTATCCGAGGCTTTTTTCCTGATCAAACCTTTGTAAATATCCAGCGTCAACAGGGAAGATGTTGAATTGATCAGAGAGTCGATAGTTGACATAATGGCGCCAATCAGCACAGCAAACATCAAGCCCCGCAAGCCAACAGGGATGAGTGTTTTTATCAGATATGGATACGCTTCATCCGGATTCGCCAGACTGGGATTCATCGCGTAAGCAATCATCCCCGGCCAGGTGACACTCAGGCCCAGGGGGATGGCCAGAAACGCCGCCAGAATCACACCCATTTTACCATGCCATACATTTTTTGCCGCGAGACACCGTTGTGTGATAAACTGATTAGTCGAGTAGTAATAACCGCTCATCACAAAAGCCACGGCAATCATCCCTGTCCAGGGCAATTCCGGATGATCGGCCGGCAAGATCAAGTGGGCCCGATCACCTGTGCTGACAATAGCTGAAAATCCGCCGTCAACCGCAAATAAACCAAGAATAAAGACCAGAAGACCACCCCCAATCAATAACACGCCATTAAACAAGTCCACCCAGGCAACGGCAGACAATCCCCCAAAAATGGTGTATGATCCGGCGGCAATTACCAGAATCCAAATGGCCAGATAGAGATTCAGTCCAAACACTTTATTGATTGCAAAGCCTCCTGAATACAGTACCAGAGGAAGATTTATAACCAAATACTGAATCATACATACAAGGGCAAATGTGGAGCCTGCAATGCGTCCGAAACGGCGGGTTAGATATTCGGGAATGGTAAATATTTTGTTTTTCAAATACACCGGCAAAAAGAAAAAAAGCAGAAGCCCCTGTGCAGGCCATACCAGCCATTCCCAGTTGGCAACCGCCATGCCATATTTGTAAGCCCAGCCAACTTCACCGATAAACTGCTCGGAACTTATACTGGAAGCAATCAGGGAAAATCCTATCACAAACCATGGCAATCCACGGCCTGCAAGAAAAAAATCAGAGGTGCTTTCCTTCCCTTTTCGCCCTGAAATAAAACCGATCGCAATCACGGTGACCAAGTAAGCAATGAAAATCCCGGTTTCAAAAGCTGTTAACTTCATGGCAGTCATACAAATCCCCTAAAACTGAGAGCAGAATTTCGGTTGTTCATTTTATCCAAATCGATTCTTCAAGCCGGATGTCATCGGAGGAAGCACCGACTTTCACTTTGAATTCCCCGGGTTCAACCAATCGGTCCAGATGGCGGTTGTAGAGGGCCAGGTGTTCCGGGCCAATGGTGAAAGTCACTTCTTTCTTTTGGCCCGGATTGAGCAGGATTTTTTCAAAGCCCCGCAGCTCCATCTCGGAAGTGGAAACCGTTGTAATGACATCCTGAATGTAGAGCTGTACAATTTCCTTACCGGAGCGTTTGCCTGTATTCTGAATGTCCACACTCACCTGAATTGTGCCTGCAATACCTGAGACGGTTTTGTCAAAACGAAGGTTGCTGTATTCGAACGTGGTATAACTTAATCCATGGCCGAAGGGATAAAGCGGCTTGGAATCCATGTCCGCATAGGATTTGCCCCATCCCTTCTCAAGCCAGTACCGTTTGGATTTCTTCGTGTTATAATAGACCGGCAATTGTCCGGAGTGCCGCGGTATGGTCACCGCTAGCTTGCCAGAGGGATTTACATCCCCGAACAGAATTTCAGCAATAGCCCGGCCGCCCTTTTCGCCCGGGATCCAGGATTCAATTATTGCAGGAATGTTCTCTGCTATCCAGCGGGTGGAAAGGGGACGTCCATTCACAAGAATCACAACCGTAGGTGTTCCCGTTGACGCAATTGCTTTGATAAGGTCCTGCTGCATACCGGTCAGATCAAGGTTGGCTATATCAAATCCCTCACCACTGGTAGCGACACGGACGCCTTCATCGTTACGTTGCTGCCATTCATTTTCTCCGACAATGACAACAGCATACTCTGCATTTTTAGCAGCTTGTCTCGCCTTTTCAATTTCATTCACTTTATCCCCAATAACGTCACAGCCTTTTACATAAGTGACCTTTGTTCCTCTTGGAACTATTGCCCTGATACCATCCAGTATGGTCGTAATCTCCTGCGAGACTTTATTTGCCGTATAATCACCAAGCTGATTTTTCGCATGGTCGGCGTTCGGCCCAATGACAGCAATGGATTTAAGATTTTTCCTTAGGGGCAGCAAATTGCCCTCGTTTTTCAGAAGCACCACTCCCTCCCGTGCAGCTTTCAGGGCCAATGCCTGATGGTCCGGATTGTGGACAATTTTCGCAGCACGTTTCGGGTCAACGTATGGATTCTCAAACAATCCCAGCCGCATTTTCATCTTCAGGACGCGGCGGACTGAGCGGTCAATGATGGCAATTGAAACCTTTCCTTCTTTCACACTTCGGATCATATCCTCCATGTATCCGGATTCATAGGAAATCCCCACATCCACACCCGCTGCCAATGCGAGCTGTCCGGCTTCTTTTTGCGTCGGCGCCAGGCCTTCATACACAAGCGTTCCAATCCCGCCTCCTTCGGAAAGAACCAGCCCTTCAAATCCGAACTCTTCCCGTAAAATACCCGTCATGATCTCTTTTGAGGCATGAGCCGGAACGCCGTCGATGGCCGGATAGGTGGCCATCACCCCAAGGGCGCCCATTTTTTTTATTCCCGCCTCCCAGGGAGGTAGAAATACTTCCCGCAGTTTACGTCTGGAAATTTCCATCGCACCCCGCTCCAGACCGCTAACCGGCTCACTCTGACCGGGGTAATGACACAATCCGGCAACCGTCTTGTCCGGCGCGCATAGGTCATCTCCCTGAACGGCCCGAACAATTACCTCTGCAATTCGCGCACAAAGGAATGCATCTTCACTTTGCGCCTCCTGATTTCGGCCCAAACGGGGGTCCCGGATCGGTTCCACGACAAGCGTAAATATCTGATGAATCCCGATGGTCCGGGCTTCCTCTGCCGTTGCGGCGTATATCTCTGACAGAAGGTCGAGATTCCAAGTACTGCCCAGCGCCGGCCCTTCCGGAAAAATGGTTCCACCCGTGCACATCAGTCCATGCGTACCTTCTTCGGTTTGCAGAAGGGGGATGCCCAGCCGGGTCTTTTTAATAGCGATCTCCTGGAGTTCGTTCAGGAACTTTGCCTGCTGCTCAGGGCCTTTGAAAAGGATAGTGTTGGGTAATGTGAAGAATCCGCCCCCAGGTCCTAAATAATCCAGATAGGTGCCTTCTGCGAATGCTTTGACTGACGCCATTTTTTCTTCAACGGTTCTTCCCAACCCCCCCACATATACACAGGGCATATTCAGTTGTCCCACCTTTTCTTCAAGCGTCATGCGGGAAAGAAGGTCTTCTACCCGCACATCCATGGGTTGATCCGGATCGAGATATGCCGATCCTTTTGATTGTCCGTAACCTGTGCCTGTCGAAATCAATCCTACCATGAACACACAAATGCAAATTCTTTTAATCTTTTTCAATTTTCATCTCCTTGTATCAAAGGTTTCATGTTTCTTTTATCATCGAACAAAAAGACCCAGAAGATTCCCACCTGTGATGATAAAATGCGAAATCTTCTGACTTTTACTGCCAAGGGTGCCATTAATAACAATCTTAACAAATTCCTATCTTGCGCCTTTGGTATCGGGTGCAATCAGGGTAGTACCAAAAGAGAAACCTGACAAATCAACATTCACGGTCAGGATGAAGTTCCTATTATAATAATATAGACTTCCGCCGAGCAAGATTATATTCTCTGCTGGAATTATCTGATACGGATCGTTCCCTGTACCAGTACTCCCACCGTATTGTGCGTAAACCGGAAAGCAAAAAAAACATACTGCAATCAGTAAAGAGTTTATTAGCAAGATTCGTGGGTTTATTACCTCCTTCATTTCAAGTACTCCACCCCTCATCTTCAGGCAACAGGGTCAACAACGACTTTTCCCATTTACAGTGATAATTAAAATAACAAATGGTGACTGTCCTCGTCAAGTGGATATAGGTCAATTTCGAAGTACCAGATATCTCTTGCAATCTGACGGTGTAGTTTCAAAATTTGACTGGCAGAGTGGTTGTTGATGCAGCTCCAAAAAATGTCAGAATTCATCAAAAAGTCACCTCTTTCAAAAGCTGGAAAAACACCGCAATTTCCAGGTGACAGTTTGACACCATTTTTTCACCACGAATGTTGATTTTACTTATATCGAGTCCGAATAAATGTCAATTTTTTGGAGAAATACGAATATTTTTCGAGAATTTTTTATTTCTTTCGGATTAAGTATACTGTGATTCTTTCTTGACGACAATATAGTAGATGCCTGGCTTTGTCAAACAGACAATTAAAAAAGGAGCCTATACTGAATCAGTCAGTATAAGCCCCGAATTTACAAATCTACTACATTAGCTGCACGTTTTATTTAACAGCCAAGTCCCAGTTTAAGGCTCCGGTGGATACAGCCGAATATCGTCAAAGTACATCATACCTGCACCGCCGGTAACGGAGCTAAGACCAAGAGTAATCGAAACGATATTGGAGAGGTTCACCCCCTGGTCTGCAAATTCCTGCAGGGGGATTTTCCATTCGGTCCATACATCTGCCTGAGCCGCATTAGGATTAGGATTCGTGACCGCCGCACTGCCATTGAGAACAACATACATCGGCTCGGCGGCGTTGGCCGAATCACCTATATGCCAAATTATAAGTGTGTCGACGTCGTTCTGCGTCCAGTTACGAAGGTCAGTTAACGTCAGGATCGCCTCCGATTTACCGGCAGCATTATCGTATTCGAATGGCATTGACTGAGAACCGCCGTGGACGATAGTTTGCTCAGCATATGGGGGGTGGCGTGGCCAACGACAGAGCCGTTTATAGTCGGATTGTCGTAGCCGTCTATCCACGCGTAAAAGATGTTGTTACTCCCAGGTTCAGTAGGATCAATGTCATTGTAGCTCTCCATATCGTCAACGATAAGGAAGTTGGCTGTCGTAAAGCTCCAGACGCCGCCTACCCAGGGACTGTCCGGATTGTTGTTATTGATTTCATCAACACGCCAGTAGTAAGTAGTGTCCCACTCAAGCAAGCCGGGGTCATAGCTCTCAGAACCAAGAGTCCTCGTGCCTTTATACTCGGGTGAGCTTGTATCAGCGTTGCGCAGAGCTTCTTCATCTGTGCCGAAATATACCTCATGTGATTCAGCGAATTCTCCGGGGCCCCAGGTAAGAATAGTTGTTTGTTTTACATCAACCGAGCCGGTCCTTGGATTCGCACTGCTGGCCTTTATCGGCAATGATAGTGCCGCCTGCGGAATGATTTGCTTCGGAGTGTGTGGGCTTGACCAGCGAAGCTCTGCGACTGCGCCGCCCCCGTTTTCGTAATATTCCATTACAACGCTGTATATCTGTCCTGCAACAAGGTCTATCATTCCTCTGTTCTCGGTTGCTGAACGGTCAATCCAATTGTCAACAAGCTGCAGACCCTCGACCCACAGGCGTACGCCATCGTCGGTCCGGGCATAGAATGTGTAGGTCTCGGTGAAAGCCGCCTCTACCTGGCCGCTCCATCTGACCGAGAAGTTATCATCACCGACAGACGGGTCCGGACTGCCCGGGTCGCCCCAGTCAAAGTTGATTTGAGGATCAACACGGTTCAGGACCAGGTTCTCGAAATTCATACCTGTAAAATAATCTGCTCGCACACTACCGCCGGTTCTTGTGATAGTAAAAGTCCAGACGTTGCCTTTATGTGTTTCGATGCCATCGAACTCGTCGATGCGCCAATAGTAGGTCTTGTCTAATTCAAGGATTCCTGGGGTGAAGTCCGTATCACCTACAGGACCTTTTGCGGTGCCGCCTGTGCCGGCATCGACGTCGGCAAAATTATCCCCGAAGTACACCTGGTGCAATTTTATCTCGAAACCAGGATCCCATTCAAGTACTAAATCATTCGGGTCTATAAACTTGGCTCCGTTAGCCGGTTCGGGATTATAGGCACTTTTGGGTGGAACCAGAAAGCTCCAGACATCACCTCTCCATGGACTGTTTGGATCATTTTCATTGATCTCGTCAACCCGCCAGTAGT
>CAZWME010000166.1:0-8316 GCA_964634515.1 uncultured Pirellulales bacterium
AACAGGCCCTTTGCCACTATGTGATCAAAGATCTTAATCTCATAAGTAGTTGGTTCAAGGTTGATATTATCCCGCAGCCTGACAAGAGGAATAACGATGCCAAATTCCTGAGCAAATTTTCTCCTCAAGGCACCAATTCGGTCAAAAATAGCACTGTCTTTGCGAGGATCCACCATACTAATCAATCTTACCCCGACCTGCACCGAAACTCTGTCGACATCCAGCAGGTCCTCAACCGGTTGTTTTTCTGCTTTTAGCTTCTGTTCCGAGTCTTCGAGCTCTTCCGGACGTATTTTTCCCGATTTGACCACAGTTCGTCCGGCTAAAGCAGTACCAGCAGCCAACAACAGAAAAGGTATTCGAGGCAGGCCGGGCACAAGAGCCATTGAAGCAATGATGACAGATGCAATCGTCAGCGGCTCACTTGTTTTAAGAAACTGTCTGCTAAGATCCTGTCCGACACTATACTTCGAAGATATTTTTGTTACGAGAAAACCCGAACTTATTGAGATTATCATCGAAGGCAACTGGCTGACAAGCCCGTCTCCAATAGAAAGAATCGAATAAGTTTTTACAGCACCGCCAATTGTCATACCGCGAGAGTATCCCATAGCTACCCCGCCGATGATGTTAATAGCCGTGATTATGAGCCCGGCCTTGGCATCGCCCTGAATGAATTTGCTGGCACCATCCATTGCACCGTAAAATTCACTTTCTTTGACAATCTTCTCTCTTCGTTCGTTTGCCTGATCTTCGGTAATTGTTCCTGCGTTAAGGTCCGCGTCAATCGCCATCTGCTTACCGGGCATCGCATCAAGTGTAAAACGAGCAGCCACTTCACTTATTCGCCCTGCTCCTTTTGTAATTACTATGAATTGTATAACAACAAGTATGAGAAAGATTACCACTCCGACGACGAAACTACCACCGGCAACAAAATCGCCGAAGGTCTGAATAATTTTCCCGGCACTGCCCTGTAAGAGTATCAACCTCGTCGAGGCCACATTAAGAGAAAGTCGAAAGAGTGTTACGAAAAGAAGCAGGGAAGGGAAGGTCGATAATTCGAGCGCCTCTTTTGAGGTGAGCGTTATTATTAAAACAGAGACAGCCAATGATATACTGCCTGCCAGAAGTATATCCAGCACCGGTGTTGGAAGACGTATTAGAAGAGTAGCAAGAACCGTCACCAGACCAAAAGCCAAAATAATATTGCTGTGGGACGTAAAGATTGTATTTCTTGAGTTCGGGTCCATCGCTCTTGAAGTATTTGAATGTAAAGAACCTGCCATTACAATTCCTTCTCAAGTTTATCCCCCGGCAGCAACATCACCCAGGCCGAGAATGCGTTTTATCTTTACTGCGAACCGTCCGTCTACAACCACAATAGTACCGGTGGCGAACCTCATATCTCTAAGATACAAATCTGCCGGTTCATCAATAGATTTATCAAGCTCTAGCACAGAGCCAGGTCCAAGCTGCAAAAGTCGCCGGACAGGGATTTCTGTTTGTCCAATAGCAACAGTAACAGCAATATTCACATCAAGTAAGAGGTCGATACTACCTCCGGCACCTGTGTCGCCCGTCGCATTAGCTTCGGAAAATTCGACATCTTGCGCCTCCGTTTTAGATTCCTTCTGTACAGCTTCAGTTGTTTCCGCCATATTTTAATTTCCTTTTGTGATTTTAATTTTCGGTAATTTTCTCTGCACCAAGTGTCCCCGGGCCGGGTTTCCCGGTTGTGTTTGTTATTTCTGTGAAAGCAGGGAGATACTTTTATCCTTTATCACTAAATAATTCCGTAATTACAACTGCATACTTGCCGACTGATTTTGCAGGTTGACCGAGAAGGGCCGTTCGGCCGCTCGTTATTATTTCGACAGGCTCATTAACTTTTTTATCAAGTAACAATATATCGCCCACCTCAAGACTCATTATCTCCTTAAGAGTAAGTACCGTAGAAGCCAGTTGGGCCGTAATATAAACGGGCATTTTCTGCATACGAGCAAGGATTGCTTTTGAGATATCGTCGGCTGAAAAACCCCCTACAGCCTGTTCGGCTTTGCCCACGACGGACTCCAGTTTGCTGCAATGGATCAGGATATAAGCTTCTGTTCCTTTTTCCTTGTCTGTTTTTTTTATGTCAAAAGTGATTTTGCAAATCTCTTCCGTACCTTTGAGTTCAATAGGAAAGAGTCTTCGGGCAATGTTCTTTCCCGGCTGAAAATCCCAATTTTTCTGAGAAAAAGCTTTAATAAGCGCAGAGAGCAAATCCAACAAAAGCGACTCTTCCAATTGGGACAAATCTCTGCCTGAATTTTCTACTTCGGATTCAGAGTCACCAAGCAATTGTGTAGACCAGATAAATGCAGTCTGAGTAGGTATGCTAATTAGTCCACAGGGATGTTCATTGTCGTTACCGAAAGCAAGATAATAATCATCCTGCCCGCTCTCCATTGCCTGGTTAACAAGCTCAGCGGCAAAATACTGCTCAATCGAAACAACAGTGACATCAAACTCGCTATGGCAAAAATCGACGAATTTTACAGACATCGATCTTGCTACTCCTTTTGTGAAACCATCGAGTCTATTGAGCTGCTTGCGATCAAAATAGTGGGGTTTGTTCCAATTGTACTCCGTAGCGTCTATTCCCGTAGTATCTTCCGCCTGGCGGGAGCCAACGGCAGCAAGAAGCTGGCGTATTTTTTCTTTGCTTAATTTTTTAGCCCCTATGCTCATTGTACAGCAAATTCCTTAAATAGAACGCTCATGATTTTGGGTTTGGAATCAGGAAAGAGTTTTTCATTAAAAGCATCGAGTACCTGTGATTGTATTCGCTTGAGATTACTGTCGCCCCTGATGTCCTGAAGGCCTAAGCTCGCAAGATAAACAGTCAGCCAATTCGTCAAAATGGGCTTTTTCTCATCAATAAAAAGTGTACCATTCTTTTGATCCACTTCACAACTTACTTCAAGCGTTAAAGAGGCCTTAACATAACGAGTTACATCGTCCACATCGAGATTTGCTATGACAGGTTCCAAATGATAATACCAGCCCTTTTGGGAGCCAGCCACAGAACCCTTTACATCCGTGTTTTCCAACTGATATGACTGGCCTTGTTCTGAAACACCAGTCGTCTGAGATTCGGGGGAACCGGCAAGCAATCGACTGAGAGTGAAGCCGGCACCGGCAAAAATTACCACTACAACAACAATTATTACTTTTGGCAGAAAACGAGTCACCAGTGACTTCTTTTCACCCGCTTCTTTTTTTGTGTCCTCCTTTTCCTCCTGTGTTATTTCATCCGTATCTGCCATTTCTTTTCCTCAATCATTAATGATAAATATATTCTTTTCATGTCAACTGCATACAACCCTGTTTACGATACCTATGTATCCTGTCTCTCAGGGTTCGGTCACTAATACCCAAAACCTTTGCAGCTTTGGTCTGATTTCCACCCGTGCGCCGTAAAGTATCTAAAATCGCCTGCCTTTCCACATGCTCAAGCGGTACCCCTCCCAGGTCTGAAACCTGAGCATTATTTGATCGTATCTCAAGGACATTATTTTTTTCAGCACCAAATGAACTCCTTCCAGTTCCGGCCTGTCTCGATACCCTCAAATCGTTTTTTCCTTCCTGTGTCAGCGGTTGCAATTCATCAAAAAGCCATGAAACGTCAGCCAAGGACAATGTCTGCCCAATGCCCAAAATCAACGAAGTTCGTACAACATTTCGTAATTGCCGGACATTTCCGGGCCAATGATATTTAGCAAAAATGTCCATCATGGCAGGGTCAAGCCTGTTGATACGCCGCTGTACTTCGCGAGTGTAAAGGTTTACAAAATACCACACAAGATCATATAAATCATCCTTACGTTCTCTGAGCGGGCAGACCACCAATCTTACCCCGCTTAGCCTGTAATAAAGATCCTGACGGAACCGTCCCTGCCGAACTTCCTGTAACAAATCCTTATTCGTAGTACTTATAATCCGAACATCAACCCTGACACTTTCATTTCCCCCAACACGTTCAAAATCCTGCTGTTCGAGCACCCTCAAAAGCTTGGCCTGAAACCTTATTGGTGTTTCGGTAATCTCATCCAGCAGCAAAGTTCCACCGTGAGCCATTTCAAAACGACCTTTTCGCTGAGCGTAGGCGCCAGTGAAAGCGCCTTTTTCATGCCCAAACAACTCGCTTTCGAGAAGCGAATCACTTAATGCAGCACAATTAATTTTTACATATGATCCCTGTGCTCTTTTACTTTTTTGATATATAAGATAAGAGAGCAGTTCTTTGCCGGTCCCACTTTCGCCGCTTATTAAAACCGGTGCCGAGGTTGGAGCCACTTTTTTAGCCAAATCAACGGTTTGAATGAGTTTTGAACTCCCACCTATAATCCGATAAAGACAGCGTGTGTCCTCATGAGAAGAAGCTATCGTTGAGACTTTGTGATTAGGCAGATAAGTATCCAGGAGATTATTTATTTTTTCATAATCAAGCGGTTTAACCAAGAAATCGCTACAGCCCCTTCTAATGGCTTTGACCGCCGTCTCTATATTTCGCTGCTGCTTTTGTCGGCTGATGACTTTTGCCTTTGCCATCATAATCACCGGCAGTTCCGGCCAATTTGCTCTGATTTTCTCAAGCAGTTCAAAGCCGTCCTGCAATCGACCGGACAAGTTTGTTCGCCGGCTTATTATGTCACTGGTAAATACAAGATCACAACTGCCTTTGTTAATAAATCCAACCGCACTGTCTTTATCATTGGCCAGATGTCCACGTAAACCCTTGCGTGCCAATATCTCAAGCATAAAGCGAGCCAGTTCAGAATCGTCATCAGCAATCAATACATTCGCGATATCTTCCTGCTTCTCATTGCATAGGTTGTCTATCTCGTTTTTACTCACTTCCAGCATACTCCTTTTTAATTTTAAGTGGACATCATTTTAGACTGCACAACGGCTCCGAAGATAATCTATCGTTTACGTTCGGTAATCAACTTACGCGGTTGATCCTTAAGATACCAATCGAGCAATGTCCTCCGGGCGTCCGCTAATTCCTTCCATGGCGAATTTGGGTAGTCCGTAATTAGTTGTCCGTACATTTTTATTGCTTCAGGCTGATCGTCATTCCGCAGACAATTGCCAATCTGAAATAATATCCAAGCTCTGTCCCGATCTGAGCCGGGCTCATCCGGACTTTTACGTTTAAGAGCTTCCCGATAAAATATTGCAGCTTCTTTTAGATATCCACTTAGAAACAAGGTCTCTCCCAACTCAAAAGGGTTTTTTAGATTGCCGGTATTCTTCGAGAGGTTCCTGATTTTTTGCAAAGTTTTGTTGGTTACCAGCCCATATGGCAGGCTGTGTTCTTCTTCCTTTTTATGCTGCTCATTCGCACCTTCGGAGACAGTTTCATCAGGCTCATCAGTTTCATTCATCGGCACCACATCAGGGACAATAGCAGGTTCAAAATCTTCCTTCCGGACCCCAAAGTTAACAGAGCGAATTTGTTCTATTATCCTCCTAAGCTCGTTCTTTGTGATCTTATGCTTTTCGCCTTCAGCCATATTGAACTCAGCCAGCCACAACCGGCTTTTGAAGTGACTATTTGGGTCTGTCGTATTAGTTAAACTGCTCTGTGACGTTGTTTTGCCAACTGCAGCAGCAGAGTTCGATAAATGTAACATGGAATATGGGCTATGGTTTACCAATAACCAACAGCCTACAACAAATAACCAACAACCGATAGAATTCCTATTTTTCATTGTCCTCACCTTTGACCAACAAGAGCTAATGCCGCATTGTCGAAATTTTTCTGGTCTTTATAAGCGACTGCCAGCACTTTTAATGCTTTTTGCCGTATCCGGCTTGATACTTCCGAATCTAAAAGCTGCTTACACACAGTAATTGCTTGTGAGCTTTGACCGAGATCCAAACATACCTCTGCCAATCTGAGGGCAATTTCGTGCGACAAAGGTCCCGGGGCAGCGTTAATAAGAATATCCGTTAATTTTTTGTGGGCAAAATCCAAATCTCCTTTAGCTATGTAGCAGTTGGCCAACTCAAAAAACATTCTTGTTTTCAATTGAGAGTCAGGCAGATATTCAGCATCGTAGCCAAGTACGGCAATGGCTTTATCCGGTAAGCCCATAAGACGAAGAACTTTGCTTTTGAGAAGTAATATCTCGATAGACTCATTTGTCGAGAACTGCCAGGAGTCTATAGTCTCCAGCAATGTAAGGGCCTCGACGAAATTCTCCAGTTGTAACTGTGTTTCAGCCAAAGCCGAGACAGTCTCCACATATCTTTCTCTTGCAAGACTTCCAATCGGTCCGCTTAGTGTATATTGAAAAGCAATGGATGCCTGTTGATAGTTGCCTAATGCCAGATTGGTCTTGCCCAGATGAAAGTAAGCCAAGTAAAAATCTTCATCCGTAGGGTCATTAGCAAGTTTGATGTATTTAACCAGCCATTCGGCAGCATTCTCGTAGTCCTGAATCTCATACGAACATCTACCGGCTCCAAGGGCGGCATCAGTCTGTAATTCCAGAGACAAACCGAGATTATATACTTTGCGATAGAGCCGAAGTGCTTCGTTCATAAAACCGGCGTTCTTCGTTACATCAGCAAGATTCAAACAAGCCTGACCATAAAATTCGGTTTCATGATACTGCTCAACAAGCTGCGTCAAATCCTCTCTGGCACCGGAATAGTCATGCAGGTCAGTTTTGAGTTTGCTCGAACTTAACAGTGCATACGGCACCAAGGATGTTTGTGAAAATTGATTTGCCACCAATTTATACTCAGCAATCGCACTGTCCGGCTGGCCTTCCTGTGCATGCAAAAGTCCCAAAGCAAAATGAGCATTTGGAACACGTTTGTCGTCATGGAATGTAAGTAAAATATTTCCCCAAAGCGAAACAGCCTCCTGAGTAAGCAAATGTACATGTTCAGATAACGAGGAATAGTCAGCCGGATTGTGAATTGTTAAGATTCCTTTTTCATCAATACGGGACAACAAGCCCACGTGCCCTGCCGCCACTTCGATAGCCTGCCGTGCTGTTACAGATGGCAGATATAAACACACGGGCCTTCTGCGGACAGCATTCCCTACCGGCTCGTTGGCTGGTGTCTTGTTTAGAATCCATGAAATATCAAGGCCTGCATTTGCGACAAATCTTGACAGCAACTCTTCAAGAGATGCCCCATAAGCAATGACAGACCAACGAGGCAAAACACCCTGATGTTCGAGCTTTCGAATCTGCGGGCTGAGCAAACCTTCTTTTAATTGCTCTAAGCCGGAATCCAGAAGGCTGCGAAGTTGGGCCTCGTCAAGATTTATGAAAGGATCAATTTCCACAGAACTGCTCCATAACAGGGATTGAATATCCTCGTCGGCATCGCATAGCAAAAGTACATTTCTGGTAATGCACTCAGCAACCAGGAACTGACAATCACGCTGCAAAGATAAAATCCAATCCTTGTCGGAATCGACCGCACGGACCAAAGCAATCGCCTGATAAGCCCTGGTTCTCGCTTTGATGTATTGCTTTTTTTGCACCTGCAGTAAACTAAGTTCGTAATTTGCAACCACCCTAATGACAGGAGAACGACTTTGTGAAAGTGTTCTGAATAAGCTGTTAGCCTGTTCGCTATTGCCTGCCCTATTCAGGCATAAAGCCATTTCAAACTGCAGGAAATCTCTCAGCAGTTCTTGTCTGTCACCAGATGGAAGACTCTGCTGAAGCTGGTTATAAACAGCATAAGCTTGACCGTAATCATTTTGCAGATAAAAGCCCCTCGCAACATCCAATGACAGAGGTTGTGTTGATGGAAACAAAGGAGCCGGCTGCCGTACTTGCTCCTGTCCTTTCTCCTGTACGACCAGTTCCGAATCAGCAACCATCAGAGTAGAAGGGCTAATTTGCTGAGTTTTGGAGGTTGAAATTTGGTTAGGTGGCCATAATAAAGGTTTTACCACCACGTACAGCAACATTGCCCCAATAGCGATAATTCCGACAACGAACGCTTTCTGAATGGTTGAAAAACGCTTATGCCGAATCGGCGCTTGCAAAGAGCGCTCAGCATGATCAGCACGTTGAACTGGAGTAGTGGGCGTGGAATCCGCCAGAAGCCTGTAAAAATCTTCGTCTCCAACGAACACTTCACGCTCCGAGAGATTCCTGTGGACATCACTGGCAAATAAATCGCTGTCCGCCGGCACTTCTGATGAATTCTTAATTTTCTGTTCTTCTTCGGCCATATCTTCTTATTTCGCCCCCCACTGCTCTTTCTGTTCGTACTTGAAAACGAAAC
>CAZWME010000167.1:0-939 GCA_964634515.1 uncultured Pirellulales bacterium
TCGAATCGACGGCAATGGTGCCTGTGCCGTCGTCGAATTTCCACCAGGCCAGGAGGTCCGGGTCCTGTGCCTGTGTGCAGACAACTACCGTCAGAAGTACTATTGAAGCTAATAAAACATGTGTTCGCTGCATGATAATCCTCCTAATAAATGGATACATTAACTACGCTTTAGCTGCTTATCAAATCAATCAAAAAAAAGAGTCTCTGACCTGGTTACGTTTAACATTGCCCGCCTGAGATAATTCATTTGTGCTCTTTGAGTTTATCTCCTTCCTTTGAAAGCCTATGATGCAGCTAATTGAAAAGTGGACATTTGAAATAGACGATTAAAACTCCCGCTGCTTCGAGATCAAGCGTCCACATACTTCGTAATTCTACTTATATCAGATTAATCCACTTCGGTCAACAAGAATCTCCCGGTTAAGTACCGAAAAGGGTGTACTTACAAAGGGGAGGCGATTAGAATTGGATGAAGTAGTAAGGATACTACGAATCATCAAGGACGCGTATCAGGAATCATTGACAGGAGATTAACTATGGTACCGTGGCAACTTTCGATGTCGGCTCTTGCCCAACCAGATAAAATAAATCAGTTGCCCTTACGTAGGGTTCGTGGCTCTCGTGCAGTAATGGCCTTTACTGTGTCTGTGTTCCTTTGCTCTGTCCTTTCGGTGATTACGTTTGCCAGTCCTCCTTATCCACCCAGCAATGTTATCAAAAATATAGTCTGGGCCCCGGTGGACACAATCACTCGCAAGGCGGCCGGCAGTGATAACTGGCCGATTACGTGGGCTGATGATGATGCGATATACACCACATGGGGGGACGGCTGGGGCTTTGAGCCCAGGGTGCCGAACAAGCTGAGTATGGGATTCTCCCGTATCGTAGGAGGAGCCGGAAATTTTACAGGCACGAACATACGGTCTCCAGCGGAGCA
>CAZWME010000167.1:949-8293 GCA_964634515.1 uncultured Pirellulales bacterium
CTCAGGACGTTCCGGGCGAAAAGGCTGGGGCATTATCTCAGTCGATGGTGTGCTGTATCTCTTGATGGGACATGCTGATCGAAAAGGTGGTCAGGCGCAACTGGCTTGGTCCCATGATCATGCTCGAACGTGGACCTTTACAAATTGGAAGTTCACGCAATTTGGCCTTGTGGGATTTGTTAACTACGGCAAGGATTACAAGGGAGCCCGAGACAACTATATATACTCCTACTCACATGACGGCCCACTGGCCGATACACCTGCCGACCATTTTATACTCATGCGTGTACCAAAGACCCAAATCACCGAACAAGGGTCCTGGGAATTCTTTGAACGAACAGACGAAGCCGGCCACGCGGTCTGGACGAGTGACATTAAGCGCCGAGGAGCGGTTTTCTATCACAGTGACTGCTACCTTCGGTCCGCCATGACCTATAATTCACCGATGCGCCGCTACCTTTGGTGGCAGCAGATCCCGGCACCGAAGGGCAGTGCCGACCGTGGTGACACGCGCTTCGAAGGTGGCTTTGCGGTGTACGATGCACCGTAGCCGTGGGGTCCCTGGTCAACGGCCTTCTACACCGAACGCTGGGATGTTGGCCCCGGAGAACACGGTGACTTTCCGGCCAAGTGGATGAGTGAGGACGGACGCGAACTATATCTTGTGTTCTCCGGTAACGATAGCTTTAGTGTCCGAAAGGCAACACTCGTTCTTGCGCAGGAGGACTGACAATATATTTCTGTTCATCTTGATTATCTCCTTTCCTTTTGTTTTATTCTGATACATACTGCCGTTAGTTATGGTCAAAAGCCATGGAATTTTGCAGGTCATGTGTTATAAGACACGGAAGTTCAGGGTGAATATCTTAGTGCTTGAAGAAAATGCGGGAGACATCGTTATATGGGAAAGATAAATATCAACAGACAAAGTCGGTTCCAGGTTGTTGAAAACACAAATAAAACGAACACGCCGCGGCATGATTTGAAGTCGGACGCTGACGACCGACTTCAACTTAGACTGCGCTTCATCGACCTTGTATTCATTGTTCTGATCTGCTGCACAAGTAATATTGTAACCGCCGGCCAGGAGACCATTACAATCATGGACCAGGGTACCAGCAATGCACTCCTACTGTACAAAAATAATCCGATGTTCAAGACAGGTGCAATTAGCGAGGACCGGGTATTCATGTACTCGATCGGATCGAGCTTCTTCGATCATCAGGAGTGGTTTGATTATATGCTGAAATACAGTTTTGAATTTGGCCGTGTTTATCCTGCCCATACATGGCACCAGGACCAGGTCGTTCAATCACGCAAACCACTATATCCCTTCCAGATTAAACGCCGTACCAAACAGGGTCGTCCCGTTGTGGATCTGTTGACACCGGACAGGCAGTACTGGTCCAACTTCTCCAAAGTACTGGAAGAGGCTGAGAAGAAAAACATTGTGATATGCATTCAACTCTACCAGAGATGGTACTGGGGCAACAGCGAAGCTCGCAACAGGCTGTTTTTTCACAGGGATTATAACATCAACAACATCCATGAAATAGACTCTCGCACCTTCTGGAAGCATACATCCGATTCGCATCCCAATGGAAAACTGTGGCGAGTTCACGAGAGCTTCGTGAAGAACGTCCTGAATGCAATCGGCGATCACAGAAACATTATCATTGACCTGATGAATGAGGGTTCTTTAAAGGAAGGTATGACAAGGGCTTGGATAGACCGTACGCTGGAGATTATCCAGAGGTGGGAAAAGAGCAAAGGACGAGACATCCTGGTCGGGATGGACATGGACCACTTCCTGCAAAAAAAGGATACGGCCAATCTGCATTGGCTGCTCGAACATCCCGGGATGGAACTCATAATCGGCGAGGACAAATGGATATACATCGATACCAATGAGATGATTGCCAAACGAAGAATCTACAGAAAACCAGTGATCTGGGTGAATGAGAAGGCCAACGGATATATGGAGACATTTTCTCTCACAGACCATCCCAATCGACGGCTTCATTACTTATGGCTGGGTATGATGATGAAAGTCCAGTGCCTCGGGCTCTATGAGAAGGGTAATCATACACAAGAAAATTTGCTGCAAATGCCTGAGGCAAAAGAGCTGGGCAACTTCAACCGAATGCTGATGAAGTTCTTTACCAACACAATCACAGATTATGCTGTTCTTAAATGTCGAAACGACATAATAGAAAAATCACCGAAGGTGCGGCAGAAATTAGCGCTGTCTTCATCTAATGAGACCATTATTTATCTGCACAGTGGATTTGGAGTTGGCCAGGCCGGCGGGACTGAACTGGAAATGAGCAATCTTGAGATGCCTGAAGGAACCGTATCCGTGCGATTCATACACCCCAATACCGGGCAAACTTCTACCAGTCACACCATAGTTGCCGGGGACAGTGTAAGACTGGCACTGCCTGCATTTTATGAAAACCTTGTAATTCACCTTAAAGGCAAACAATCGGAGCAGCGTGCAGATAGTTCTTTTTGACAAGATCAGAGTCTATGAGCATGGGAAAAATTCTTGAAGCCGGACGGGAGCGAATCAACACTCTCCACAAGATTCAGAAGGACAGAACTGCTCTTTTAGTAATCGACATGCAGCGGGGATTTATGGAGCCGGGTGCGGCCCTTGAAGTACCGCCCGGTCGCGAATTGATACCTTGTATCAGGCGGTTGATTGATTGTTGTCGCCAAGTCCGCGTCCCTGTCATCTTTACGGGATTCGTGTACTTTAATGCACTGTCTTGTCTGAGGGGCGGTCCGTTTGGCCCGGAACACTTACCTGCTGAGCAGGACATGCCTGCATGATTTGGGCATCCGTCGGGCAACTGCCTGATTAGTTTTGGTTTTGTGGCTCTGATGGTGTATAATCATAGAGCTGCCTTGCAGGTTATCAGGCAGATAGAGCATGAATTCTCAATGGCGAATCGGCGGTAAATAAGAAAAGTGTATTTTGCCATAAGTGAAGGAGGTCGGACATGGTTGAGCGAAATGGTTTCACACTTATAGAGCTTTTGGTTGTTATAGCTATCATTGCAGTTCTCATGGCTATATTGATGCCTGCTCTTCATCGTGCCAAAGAGCAGGGACAGCGTGCCACGTGCCTGAGCAACGTTAAACAGTTAACTTTTGCATGGTTAATGTATGCGTATGAGAACGATGATAAAATCGTTAATGGGAGCACTTTCTTCTCACGACCTGGCGAGCCGGCCTGGATTGGCGCCCGTTGGCAGGTAGAAGGGACCGCTGAAGAGCTGCGTGAACACCTGAAAGACGGGATACTCTACGAATACTGTGAAGATGTCGATATTTACAAATGTCCTACAGGGATTCGCGGAGAAGTGCTGACATACGCTATCGTCGATGCGATGAACGGCGCAACGAGCATACCGGGAACGGG
This sequence comes from uncultured Pirellulales bacterium, assembly GCA_964634515.1. Lineage (GTDB taxonomy): Bacteria > Planctomycetota > Phycisphaerae > Sedimentisphaerales > Anaerobacaceae > NIOZ-UU13. The sequence continues at coordinate 4,377 of CAZWME010000167.1, forward strand.
GGACCTGATGATTAAGCGGTTAAATCAGATACGCAGGCCGGGAGAGCGGTTCGTGTTTATCGACGAAGGCAGGATATCGCCCGATAGCTGGACCGTTTACTACGACCAGGAAAGCTGGTGGGACATGCCGACGGTTCGGCATGGGGACGGTACTAATTTCGCATTCGCCGACGGACATAGCGACCACTGGAAATGGAGAGACCCACGCACGGTCAAGCTTGCCAAAGCGACAGCCTCTCAGACGGTCGATAGTGCACAGCCCGGGAACACGGATTTGCATGCAGTCCAGAAAGCGGCCTGGGGGAAGCTTGGCTACGAACCAAGCAATTAAGCTGATTCCTCATATTATCATTGCTATCTCACCCATATTTGATTCTTGAGACGGGAAGCGTTATTTTGGCTTCACCGTCTCAATAACCGTATAATTCTTATACTGTTACCTCTTTTTTATTGCAGGATATGCTCAGAAATGTCAAAATACTCCCTGGAATAACTATCTGGCATTTATGTCAATTCATAAAATGCCAACATCTGTAATGAAAGGATAACCAATGAAAAAATTACTCAGCACACTTTTACTCTTGAATGTTATTATGACAGGTCACCCTGTCTTTGGACAACAATTTCCTGCGGTCTCAGAGAACCAACGTATCGAAATGCTAAAGCATCCGAATAACAGGCCGGTCCGCATGGTGTTTGATACAGACACGTATAATGAAATTGATGATCAGTTTGCCCTTGTCTATACTTTAATTTCACCTGAGCTGGATGTTAAAGCCGTCTATGCCGCTCCTTTCAAAAATAGTAGATCAAAGGGACCAAAAGACGGCATGGAAAAAAGTTATGAAGAAATATTAAGAATCCTGCGGAAATTAGGCAGATCTTCAGAGGGCTTTGCTTTCAGGGGCAGCACGAGTTACTTGACGGACATAAGAAATCCGGAAAGAAGCCCGGCTGCAATGGATTTGGTTAAAAGGGCCAGGAAAAGCAGTCCTGAAGACCCTCTCTATGTCGCTGCTGTGGGAGCAATTACCAATGTCAGCAATGCCATTCTGATTGAGCCGTCGATAATCCAAAACATTGTAGTTGTATGGCTGGGCGGTAATGGCCACCATTGGCCACATCAAAGAGAATTCAACTTCAGACAGGACTTAAATGCTTCCAGAACCATTTTTGACAGCGGTGTGCCTTTTGTGCAATTACCTTGTACTCCTGTTGTTACCCATTTTACAACCACCGTACCTGAAATGGAGCGGTATGTAGGTGGCCGGGGGGAAATTGGCGATTACTTACTCAAGATTTATAAGGGCTATAGAAAAGAGCATTTTGGATGGTCCAAGGTACTGTGGGACATGACGGCAATTGCCTGGATTATCAACGACAAATGGCTGCCCTCCGACCTTGTGCACAGCCCGATAGTAACCGACAACTATACTTTTAGTTTTGATCGATCCAGGCACCTGATTAGATCAGTGAATTTTGTTCACAGGGACCCGATATTCAGAGATTTCTTTACAAAATTGGATAAACGGTCAAAAAGGTAGTCTCCTTGTATATAGCAATACCGTATCCGGAGGTTTTATGATGAAGATTATGAAAGTAAATCGTCGTGAGTTTTTAAGAGGCGCAAGCGCCACTGCTTTGGGGATGATAAGTTTTCCTCATATTGTTCCTTCGTCGGCTTTAGGCAAGGCCGGTAATATAGTGCCAAGCAACCGGATTACTATGGGCTCGATCGGAGTGGGCGGAATGGGTACGAATAATATGAGGGCATTCCTGACTCAGTCTGATGTGCAGGTTGTAGCCGTCTGTGATGTCGTTAAAGCAAATAATGAATACGGCCACTGGTATAAGAAAGGATGGAAAGGTCCTTGGTTCGGGCGGGAACCCGCTCGAAATATAGTTAACGACTATTATTCTCAGAAAAATCAATCCGGTAGTTATGACGGTTGTGATGCGTATGTTGATTTCCGCGAAGTAATCGCAAGAGATGATATCGATGCTGTTTGTATAACAACGCCCGACCACTGGCATGCGATCCCGGTGATAATGGCAGCAGCGGCCGGAAAGCACATCTACTGTGAGAAGCCCATGAGTTTAACCATCGCAGAAGGCCGTGCTATGATTGAAGCTGTTCGGCGTCACGGTGTCATCTTCCAGACGGGAACACAGCGGCGATCAAGTCAACAGTTCCGGTTCATCTGTGAACTAATACGCAATGGAAGAATCGGCCGGCTTAAAAGGATACTTACAACCATAGGAGCGAACAACAAAGAGGCCCCGGCAAAAGACTGGCAGCCCATGCCGGTACCGGACGGATTCGATTATAATATGTGGTTAGGCCCGGCGCCATGGGCCCCCTACCATAAGGACCGCTGTCTCTATACTTTCCGGTTCGGTTTAGATTATTCCGGCGGCCAGACGACAAACTTAGGGGCACATGCAATCGACATTGCCCAGTGGGCCAATGGTACAGACCATACGGGGCCGATTGAAGTTGAAGACCTGGGCGGTGAGTTCCCTAAAGACGGCCTCTTTACCACGGCCACTAAGGTACATTTTCGGGCCCGATACGCTAATGGTGTCGAACTGATTTGCAGAACTCAGCCTGACGGCCCTTTGCGTTTCGAGGGAACCGACGGCTGGATTCAAATTAAAAACGATGAATTCACTTACAGCCCGGAATCGCTGAAAACTTCTGTGATTGCGCCAAATGAGATCCACCTTTACAAGAGCGACGACCATCATCGCAATTTCATTGATTGCATTAAGGCTCATCATGAAACTGCCGCACCGGTTGAAGTCGGCCACCGCTCCGTCACTATCTGCCACCTTGGCAATATCGCCATGACACTCAAGAGAAAGCTCGAATGGAATCCTGAAAAGGAGCAATTTGTAAATAGCGAACAGGCCAACCGAATGCTCTGGCGTTCGATGCGCAGCCCATGGAGTATGTGAGTGAGGACAAATCACGAAATCAAACGTTGAAGCACACCTCTTTCATTTTGATTGAGTTTGATACGTCAGAGGGCTTTTGTTCACTAACACGTATCTGAATATTCTCTTTTCAAAGAACAATTATTGGCACTACGCTGTTTTTCAGTGGTCCGACGCCCGCTTGAGAAGCTCAGCGAATTCTATAACTGACAAAACAGTTAGAAAAATGAGAATTCGAGACTTGCTCATACCGGAAGGCAGGGGCGACGAATAACGGATTTTCAGTCCATTTGTTTGGTCATAAGTATAGTATCAGTAAATGCATATAGGCTATTTTTAGTGCGTAAAATAAGGATTACAAGTTATCCGGCCCGGCAACAAAAATTAAGTTCTTCAGAAAATCATGCTCGTGTCCAATCGGTGAGCACTATAAAAAAGTTAAGATAGATCAATTTTTTTAATCAACAATCATCAACACTCAGACACCTTATACGTGTGGGGCTGTTTGCGCTAAATTACTTTATTGAATAATGGCGAGAGTACGTTTTACCAAAAGGATGAAGGCTTGTCACGTGATAGCCATAGGACCTTCGACCAGCTTCTCTTGAGATGGGCTTTGAATGACAAAGAGGAAAACGCACTCAGGGCTTTGTACGCTAAATACCACGAGCGACTGAAGCGTTATATCGCCCAACGCATCCATTCCGGGCCAGACGCAGACGATTTAGCTCAGGAAGTCTTCGTCCGGCTTTGGGAAACAAGAGCTCATTATGAGATAAAAGAGTCTGTGGAGGCATATCTTTTCACTGTGGCCAGAAATGCTATAGCTCTACATTTGCGAAAAAGGAAGAATCACCAGCGAGACGTTCCTATAGAGTCGATTGCTGAAGTTTCTACCGACCCCAGCAATCAACAAGATCAAAAGTTAGTAGGCCGGGTTTTACCGCACCAAATCCAAAAAACCATCCAAGCAAAGGCAG